>NZ_JBLWEX010000298.1:0-42085 GCF_048323875.1 Yersinia sp. LJYL362 | reverse complement strand
CGTCGTTGTCTGGTTGCTCTTGATTAATTAGGTTTTCCATTTTTTATTCCTTACGGGCCAACAACGATGACATAAAATTCCGGCCAGTCAGTCCAGTCATAACTTACACCACCATCGCGGGCGTTCTGAATGCTAAATGAATTAGGCGTTCTATTCCAAATATTGGCGGAGTGAGCATTTAATGCACCATTTTGCGTGCCGCCATTAATCCCAGCCGTTACCGCATACGCGCCGTTTGACGTTGACATGACAAAGTTATAGCCGCCAACGTTGGTACGGTTTATCGCAGCAAAGCCAAATGAGCTAATAATTGTGCCGTTTCCTTGCACTGCCGCCCACGCCCTGACTCGGTGGTCTGTGCGGTTAGACAAGTAGGTAGATAAGTAACCGCCCCAGAGCGGGCCGTAGATATTACCGTCAGCTCCTAGCCATGCGGCAGTATTACCCGCATAAACAGTACCTTCTGCTATCACTCCTGAGCCTTTTAAGTTACCTGCCGTAGTCAGAGTGCCGGGAAGACTAATAGCGGTACTGGTAGACTGGACTGCATTTACTATCCGGCTATCATCGCCAGCGGCAGCAGTACCGGCAGTTTTTCCGATATCCAGCACTGCCGCCCCTTTAAGCCCTAAATTGGTTCGTGCGGCGGTTTTATCTGCTACATCGTTGAGGTTTTGGTTTTTCTGTAATGCATTGGTGGCAATGGCTGCGGTATCCGTTAAGCCAAGGTTAGCAATGGCGGCAGCTATTGCTTCTGGCCCTGCAGCCGCGATTTCAGCGAGGTTATTAGCCGTCTGCAAATAGGTGCTGGCCCCTTCTTTACGCCACACACCAATATCTAATGTGCCAGTGGGTTCTACGCCGGTGTTTTCTGATAATGCAATATAGCTATTGCCACCGTGGTTCACTCTCGCCCCGGCCTGATAAGGGGCATCAGTAAACCAAATCAGCTGACCGAGGTTTTGCAATTCCTGTAAGGCTAAATCCACCCGGTTATGCCACCAGTTTTCCCACTTGGCCTCGGGCGGATCTTCTGATGCCCCCCCTGCCCAACCACGCGCAATCAGTCCATCGCCGGGGCGTTCAAATTGTGCAGGCACACTGGCCCACGGCTGATTAAAGCTGTCATTTCTGGCCATATATTGGCTCCAATTAGATATAAGCGCCCATGCCGTATGGCTGAGCGTCGAAGGTGCCTTTATAGGCAAAGGGATGATGGTTAACGCGGATCAGGCTGGCTTTGACGCCTTGCGGTCGCGGGATTAAATCAAATAGCTGAATAAGTACTAAGACATTAGCGGGGATCGGTTTATCGACCCAGATAGTTTTCATGGTCATATCCTGCCCATCGATGATGGCGGAATTAACATCCAGAATGTAATCAACGGCAGTTTTGATTTCATCCAAGGTGGCGTTGGTGTTGTTTTTCTGGATCTTGGCTTTGATTAATATGCGATAGAGATAATCCGACACCGGAACTTTGCCGATTTGTTCATGCGGGGCTTTATACGGCGCGACATTAGAGGGCTGTGCGCCGCCGGTACCGTTATAAGCAAATATCGATAAGTAATCGCTGCGAATGAGTGGCCGCTCAGTAAATCCGGCAATGCGGCCACAGATATCCAGTTGATCGCCCTCGGCATTATCAATATCCAACAGGTTATTGATTTTAGTGATCTGCTCTTCCAGTGAAGATTGGCTGATGTCCGGTAAAATACTGATCCATTCAAGCAGTTTCGGCGCATTTTTATATTGCAGGTAAATCCGTGACAACGCTTTTTTACGGTGGTTATACATAAACCACCTCGATATTCTCAGTACTGAACACCCCGAGCTGATTAAAGGCTATTCTCACTGCACTCTCATTGACCTGTTCGACAGCAGTACCAACGGTAATCGCATTCACAAAGCCATTACCGGCCACCAGATAATTGACTGGGGTAAATAAACGGCCCGCGCCAATACTTTCACCAATTTTAAAACCTAACTTAGAAAAGCCATTGGTTTGATCAAAGCCGGTGATGCTGTAATCGACAATCGCCTGTTTTATCTCTTCGTCAATAAATTCGCTATGACTGGCGATCTCAACCCGTACATAAACCGGTATTAGTTGGGGGCGAAAAAAGGTTACGGTGATCGGGTTACCTTTTGGGGTAACAGTATCCAACGAGATTTTATTGGGGAAAGTGTTATAACGGTTTAACCCACAACCGGGGCTTTTATTGATGGCAATACTGTTAATAACATCCTCGATGCTGCCACCATCAACAAATATCGCCATTGAGTGACCGAGCACCCCATTGTCGTCGGCTTGATCTTCAAAATTTTCATAAATCCGCGCCCGTTTAACATCATCAATATTGACCAGCGCCGCATAAATATTATCAATCTGATTGGAGCCAGGTAACGCCACTGATTCATTGCGCCGGATGCGAAATGCGTTATTAGTTTCCTTATCCAACCCCATTGACGCTGCAGTGTTATTTGTCACCGCAGTAATGCCGCCGATCGGTGTGGCGATAATGGTCAGATTATGACTATTGGCCCCCTGCGCGCCTGCCAGCGTACAAGTGACATTTACCGTCGCATTCCCTGCCGCATCAGTAATAACATCACCATCGGTCGCCCATAAGGTATTAGTCGCCCTATTTCTGATTATTGTCCCGCCATTGATCGGCGTAAAAGCGATGCCGCTAAAATTAACGGTGGCGGTTGAATAGGTCGCATTTTTGCGTTTGATTCCAGCGAACGCGGCAATGCGGTCTAATTGTTGGTCAATCGCTGAATTGGGATCGGAGGCGTGATAAGCATTAATAACCGCTTCATCGAGATTGGCTAATGCCTCACACCAGACCGCTATTGCCAGACCATCCGGCGATTCCGGGTTAATATTCCAGCCATCATCAATAGCAAGATAGCGCTGGCGCATAGTATCCAGATATTCACTCAGCGTGGTGCCGCTGGCCCCGTCACGATTAATGGTGGCCATTAGATAAGATCCTCCGTGAACAGGAAATCGAATGCGTCGTTATTAATATCAATCACTGCGACAAATATCGTTATTTTGCGATTCTTCATATCGAGATCCATTTCAAAGCGGTTAATAGTCAGCACGCCTTTGGCCGCCAATAAGCGCTGTTTAATATTGGCTTCGGCAATGTCGCGTGAGGTTTTGCCCAATATGCTTTGGAACCACGGCGTTCCCTCAGTGGCATCAAGAAAATACTCACCAAGAAATAACCGCAGGCAGCAGATCATCGCTTGCCGGGTTTCTTCTTTACCGCTAGCGAACGGGCTGCCGTGGGTAACAATGTCGCCATCTTGGAAATTGCGGATCACAGTGCCTCCGGAAACAAAAAGCCCCGGCATAAGCCAGGGCGATAATAGGTAGGATTCAATCAGGGTAATGAGCTATTGCGGCCCATCAGTGCGATCATTGCCGTGTTGCACGCCGCCGTGGTCGTGGTCGCCAACTTCCAGTTCGCCAACCGCCAAGCCACCTTGAGTGACCTCAGTACGACCATTAAGGGTGGTTTGCCCATTATTGGTAAATTCAGGGCCGCTATAACTCATGCCAGATTCGGTAAGCGCCAATGAGGTACCGCCAGCCATCAAAGTCATTCCGGCATCGGTGAGGTGAATACGTACCCCGCCACTTTTGTTACTTAAACCAATCCCCTCGGTCGGCAAGCCCGCAATCGCGGTTTGTTGTGAGCGGTAGCCAGGAGCAAAGAAAGCATCGGATGGATTAAACATCCGTGCATCCAGTGGTGCTACCGGCCCACCCTGACTAAGCCAATTGTCGATAGAACGCTGGCTAAAATGAATATAGCCCTCGGTACCCGTAGGTAATTCATGAAAAACCGTCCATTCGGCACTGCCAGAAAATTGCACTGGCACATGTTCGATAACGGGGAGTGTCTTAAATTGACCGTCACCGATATGACGCTGAATGCCGCACTCCACCACTGCGCGTTGCAAATCGGCGTTATAACTAATGACTTTACCAGGCATGCCGATCATCAGGTCACGTATCATATCGCGCTTGAGCAGCATCATGGTGCTATACAGCGGGTTGCTCTCAATCATCATTACCTCAGGGCATTCGCCATTGACTGATCAGCGTGGTTTTCCATGTATCACCCCATAAAGTACCTTCGTGGTAGGTACGCAGCACATTAAACTGGCCGGTCTGCTGCTGAATATTCGCCAGATTATTGAGGTCGGTGTTATACATGCCGCTAAAATTAATCGTCCAAAAACTTGAAGTGACATTAATCACATCGGCCGGCTGAATTTGATGATTCATTTTGACGTCAATTTCCATGGTACTGAGATACCAACGTGGGACACTTTCCATACCATTTTTCGCGGTGATCTCATGGGTAGCCCATTTTCTGGCAGCCCCCTCTCTGGCTAATAGCACCCTTGATGGCGTGATCATCCAGTAATATTTCCAGTCATCTTTTACGCTATCGAGAATATCGCGACACAAGCGGCCACCGGAATTATAGGACGTGGCAAAACGCGGTAAGTCGGAAAAGTCACCAATCACTTCAACATCAAGCCCAAAAGCCGCGGCGACATCTTTCAGCATTGCAATAGCAGGCGTATTCGCCCCCCAAGTTTTAAATATCGTGGTATTCCATGCCAGCCCAATCGTGCGGCAATATAACCGCAGGCAGGTATTTACCCCCTCTTTGACCACTTCGACATTGTGAATGCGTCCGCTGAATATCGTGCCGATGTTGTCGCCATAACCGGCTTTTAATACCAGGTTGCCATAACGTTTTTCTTTGTCGTCATAGCGCTGGATCAAGGCGCGGGTGCGTGCTGAAATGCCGTATAGGGTGATTCTGGCAGTAGCATCGACATTCTGCGGGGTATTATCGACAGCAAAACGGATCTCTAATGGCGGCTGATAGGTAAGTTCATCGCCACTCACTGGGGTAATGGTCAGTAAGTAATTGCGGCCAAAATAGCTACTCATTATCGGGATACCATGTCAGGCGATTATTAATGCCAAGATTGCCGATAGTCGGGGTCTCCCCGGCTAATATCAGTAGGCCAATATCGGTATTGAGTCCCGCCAATAAATTAACGCCAATATGCAAAGCACGCCCCAAAACTACCGGTTCGCCCCGCTCATAAATATCGACGCAGAAATAATTAAAACGGGTGAGCCAGTGCAAACGAAAAACCAAATAGTGATTATTTAATTGCACTCGGAAACGCTGCACCGCGTAACCATTATTTAATGGGATAACTTTCATTACGTGGCCTCGACAAAAACTTCACCAAATGAGTATTCACGTTGCCCCTGAGTGGCAGCACTATCGCCATAGGGTAAGTTGTCATTGGTTTCAGCAACGGTGTCGTAAATAATATTGAGCTGCAACAGTTCAACCACAATCTCCAGCCCGCCCTCATTCTCTTTTTTCAATTGGGTGCGGGTATTGGTGATCAGGCAATTTTTATAGGCGGCTCCACGGCTGGCCACTAATTCGAACGGCGTATGTGAACGCTGTAATTCACGCAATTGCTCGAGTAAATTTTGCGAACGTGTTGAGCGCGATTGTGATCCCAAGCTGCCGGAATACAGACTGGTGCCAACCGAAGCAGCCACCCCTGCCAGCGCCGCCGCCCGGCCAGAAAGCAAACTGGCCGCCATACCAGTAGTGATACTGGCTCCGGCCCCCAGTAGTCCGGCAATGCTGCTATCTTGCTGGGCCAGCAGTTCACGAAACCAGTTATCCGACACACCGATAATCATGGTTAGCGCCAGCGCGCGGGTAACCGCGTTATCGTGGGCGGTATTGGCATCTTCCAGCGGAAACTCACTGACATCAGTACGCAGCTCGCTCGACTCTTCCAGTAATGCATCAAAATAGAGATTGCCGATTTTCGGTCGGTTACGGGTAAATAGTCCGGTAATAGCCATCAGTAGTGCTCCGTATGCATCATATCGCGTGCTTGCTGGGCCAGTTGGGTTGTGGCCTGTAGCACCCCGTCACGGATCGATTCACTATCACCGCCCACGGTACCCACATGGATAATGTTGTGTTGTTCCAGTCTGACATCACCACGGGGTGCGGATGCGGTGACTGCTTGCATAGGGGTTGTTTGGCGGTCGCTGTAGCCCTGAATCTCTTCCCATGAACGTTTGGGCTGAGCGTAATTTGATGAAGGTAGCGAGGCCCACACCCCACCAAGCCCGCTGGTGGCATCAGCAAAATTGCCGTTCGTCACATTTTCTAGCTGACCGGCACGTTGAATAAGAAACAACGCGGCGAGATCCTGACTGCGGGGTGAAAAGTCGGTCAAATTGAGCACTTTGGCGGCATCATCCCAAGAACTGCTGGTGAACTGATAGCGCCCGGCAGCCGAGGTTTTATTTTTAGTGCCGTCTGTTTGGGTGAATTCTTTTAATTGCCGTGGGTGATCACTGCTGTCATAGAATTGGTCGCCACCAAACATCGTGTTATAGCCAGAATTGGCATAACTGGCGGTTCCCTCGGCTTTGGATAGCACCTCCAGATACTGGCGAACGTTCGGATCATCAACCAGATTATTAAGGTCGCTGGTATCACTGGGGTAAGGCACTCCGGGGTTATTTTTAGCCCAGTTCTGGCGTTTAAGCGCTTCGGGATTACTCATAGCTTTGGCATCGTCGGCACTGGTGAAAATATTGCCGGGCGTCAATGCCGCCGCCGCGCCGATGGTGACCGGATTGACCAGCAAGCGTGACAACCAGCCGCGCCCACCCGCTGCACCTGCGGGTGGCTTACCACCGCCAGGTAGCATGCCGCCGACAAACTTTAATGCACTGGCGGTACCGGCCAGACCGGCCGCAGTCAAAATCGCTTTTGAGACTTCGGGATTTTCTTTAATAAACTGATTAATACTTTCTAATAACGCATTGATGATTGGCAGTAAGTCGCCCCCCATTGAACGGGCCAGATTGTCAAAGTTAGTCGCCAGATCCGCCATCTCTTTATTAAACTCGTTGGCTGAGTCAATAAGCTTGGGATCGAGCGGTTTATATAACTCTTCAAAATTTTTCAGTGAGCCATTAAGCCCCTTGCTGCCGCCTTCCAGTAAGCGGGTAAAAGGATCATTATCACCGCTGCCAATTCCACTACGCAGATTTCGCCGCTGGTCATTATCCATTTTGCCGTAAGCATCTATAAGATACTTGAGCGAGTCCATACCGGTTTTATTGGCAAATTCCGTCGGGTTAAACGCGCCATTCCAATAGGCTTTATCGCCTAACTCCCCTTGTCTGGCACGCTGTTGCAGGTCAGGGATTTTCTGCACAATCTGATTAGCCGCATCCGGACTAAGACCAAGACTGCGCATCGCATAACGTAGGCCGTCAATCTGCTTAACGGTAAAGTTGGTAATCTTACTCAGCCTGTCCATTTCTAATACTGAGGCAGATAAATCAGCAGTCAGTGCTTTTAACCCAACACCGGTACCGGCTGCGGCGGCCAGTTGCAATATGCCGTCTTTAATCCCTTTAACGGCATCATTGGCTGTTTGAAAGCTCTTTGCATCTGTTTCCAGGCCAAGGGAAACCAATAGAGAATCAATTGTCTCTGACATGGAAACCTCATATTTTAGGTGTAAAAAAACCCGCACAATGGCGGGTCTAGTATGTACTTAAAATGTACTACTTTGGCAGTTAAAAACTGATCAATAATATTTAGATAAAATACTAGGCATGATTTTTTGTCTTTTTCATCATCTTTTCATCTACTGTAGGAATGAACTTATTATGCGTTTCAATTAGATATCTAGTAGCACTTTCTCTATTTGCCTCATAATTAAGTTGTTTTTGGAAGAAGTTCAATCTTGCCCTTGCCATATTAATAAGCTCAGACCAAGTATATATCCATACAGTAATGTTGCCTTTGTCATGTATAAGACCTCGCGCGCGACCATCCTGAGTTGCTTCTTCTACTGCAAATGCATCGAATTCATTTGATACTGCAATGAATGTCCAGCTTGTATTTGCTTTATCAAAACGAGGATCTGTAGCAACAGTAAACGCATAACTTTTTATTTGTGCAATTACTGAAGAATCAATCTTTTTAGAAGAACGTTTTAGTTCTACCACAAGATGGTCAAGTTTCCCTTCACTTGGTTTTCGAGCCTTATTTAACATCAGGTCAACTCTTCCCGAAGAACCATCAGGCCTAAGTACTTTAGAATCATCACTACATCTGGTACCAAGTAGATCCAAATGTTTATTCAACACCTCATTTAAATTCTCTTCACTTCCTGTTAAATGAAAGTCTTCCCGGAATATCCATGCTTCTTTCTCAAGAATTTTATGAAGTTGATCTCTCTCTAAGAGTTTGTCTTTAGTTTCAGTATCAAAAAGTAGCTGTTCTAACCCCTTAATAAAATCTAAACGATTCGCGACTGCTTTAGATGCACTAATGATTGTAGATAGTGTGGTTTTTTCCAGTAGAGAAGCCAATTCATCTTGTTCTTGTTTTTTTAAGCCTAGAACTTCACTAATAATTTTTTGAACCGAATCAGGATTATCCTTAATTGCTTGTTTTAGCAGCTTAAATGTGAATTGTTTTGTCTTTTTGTCTGCTTTTTCAAATTTACTCAAATAGCTTTGTACATTAACAGCTAATATGTCGAATACTTTTCTTTCCGCATCTTCTACAGGATTAAATTGTAACTCATCATTATATGGGTAAATGTCTTCTCTTTTCCACTCTTCAACAATTCTACTTTTATCAATAAGAGTTTTTTGTAGGAAATGTTCTCTTGCTTTATCAATTATAATTTCAACAACATGCCTTGTGTTAACATCTAACTCAGTTGTTTCCAAAACACCGCCATCATTAAGTTCACTAAAATATGAGGACGATGCATAAATAGAAAAATCACAGTTAGGTGCTTTGACTCTTTGAGCTAATTTATATTCACCAAGAGAGAATCCATTTTCATCACAAAAATTAATGACTCTCTCAGCTTTTTTATGCCACTCTATTATAGATATCTTTAATTCCACCTTCTTTCCATTATCTAAAGAGACATCACCAAGATTATATTCTGTAATGTTTTTTTGTGCTAATGAAGGTGATATATCAATGTTATTGATAAATAATTTCTTCTTCGGATACTTTGTTAAAAAGAAACAGAATATTTTTGCCAAGTTTTCTTTTACATCAGGATTTAATAATACTGATGCTTCAGGAATGGGGTTTAAAATTGTAACTATCGTTCCTGATTGTCCTTTTGCGATAATAGGGACTGAAGGTAAAACCTGAGCTATAGAGTTAACATCCCCTTTAATAACATACTCAATAACATTAGAGTTGTTGTTAAACTTCGTTTGCCACTCGACTCGCTCACCAATTGCGTACGCTTTAAATCTCCCCCTCCCTTTCTCTCCATGTAAAATTTTATTACCGAGCTTTTTGGCCTGTTTCTTCCATGATCCCCCTAACCCACCAAAAAAATCTTTTAGCTTCGCTGGATCAATACCTGTACCAGCATCATGTACCTCAATACTTTCTAGAGCACCTAAGCCATTTTCTCTAGTGAATACTTTAACAATATCAGACGACGCATCAAAACCATTCCAGACAATCTCTGCTAATGCATTATAAGGGTTATCTTTAGATACCACTTGTAAGAAATCTGTTTTTGCTTCCACAGTTATGATGCTCATTATTATCCCTATGCATGCATAAATTTTTGTATAGCAACATAATATACGCATGCTCAAAGAATGGTTATCTGGAAATTTGAACAGTTACATTACAATACTGTATTTAAATACAGTATATGCATATAGGTTTACCTGCAAATAGATTCCATCTATCAAATAACCACACAAAAGGTAGATACCTTTAACCTATTGAGTAATTAACTATTCCTGCTTTTATTCGCAGCCTCCATAATCTCATCCAACACATCATGCATCAGTTGCACATCATCAATGGTGTAAGTGCCATCCAGCATATCTGACCACCTTGCCAGTGGCGGGCAGTGTTGCCCGATACCGGCGCAGGGTCGCCATAAAAACCAGTCTACGCGGGAGGGTGCTGCGGATTGTTTTCCGCGCTTTTTCCCTCGCCGCTGAGTTGCCAAAAAGGGCCGATATTTTCCCTCAGTACCTGTCCCAGCAATACCAGGTAATTATGGGCCTCATCTTGGAATAGGTTTTCGCCCACCGGGATGTTATCGGATTGGCGAACGATGCTACCGCTGTTAAAACACAGCTCTTTCAAGCGGTTTAAGCTCATCATATCGACGGAAGCTAAACTGGCCGCCAAACCCATTGCGGTGACATTGGGATTGATCGCCGGTAACAAACCAGACTTAGCGGCGATTTGCAGCATTTCCACCTGATCTCTGGCCGGCGATGTTGCCCCGCGAAAAAGGGTGTCACCGATCACGACTTCAATTTGACGCCCCATAATTAGGTTTCCTCTGAGTCAGCAAATTCAAAAATAAATTGTTCATCCGACACGCCACTTTTCCCGGCGCGGGTGGCTGAGCCACGGTTAGTCATGATGCCGTCGAACCCGGCAAAGCGTTCATCAGTGCCGGTCTGTGAAAAGGTAAAGGTGGCATCAATGCCGGATTTCTCCACCGCCAATAACTGCCGCGCCTGCACCGAACCGGGGATCAGGTTGATGGTCAAGCGTTTGGCGCGGGTTTTATTGTCCAGCCGTACTGACGTGCCGCCGATACCGCGTTTTAGCGCGGCGCGGGGTTCTAAATCTTCAATGGTGATCGGTGGGTCGGTATCACCAAAATCATCAATCGGGATACCAAAGACGGTGAGGTTAGAGCCATCAGCGCCGTATCTGTGCATGGTCATAAGGAATTACTCCACGGTGGCATTGATTTCAGCGATATGACCGGCACGGCCTAAAATCACTAACAGGGTGGTTAACGGGTAAACGCGCTTTTTACGTTGGTCGGAGGTCAGCGCAAGGACATCCTCAGGGCGCGAACGGATGACAAAACCAAAATCAGCCACTTTCGTCACGCCATCGTCAGGATCAACATAAGAGCCGGTACCGAGCACCCCGTTATTGAAAAAGCGTTTGCAGGTTGCGGCAACCGTAGACAGCAATCCGTCATAGTCGCGTGGTGTCAGTGCGCGCTTGGTGCCGACATTGGCAATATAGTTGTAGCCATCCACTTGGATATGATTTTTCAGCACATCCAGATTGACCACATCATCAATAAATTCGCCATAGGACGACATCGATTTACTGTTGATCACCCGGCTGTTATCAATTTGCCCGGCCAGTTCAATTTTAGTGAAAAACACCGCGTTTTTGGCTTTTAAGGCATTGTAAGCACTGGTGGCCATATCATCGCCCATCACACCCGGTAACACCTGATACTCGCCGGTAATAGCAGTGTTTAACCCTGTTGGTCTGAATTTATGGAACGCCGCCGCCAATTGCACCATTGAATAGGCTTGGGTTGGGTCAGTAATGACGGATTCAGCGGTTTTATAGCCTGCAAACACATGGCGGTTACCTTTGCTTTTCAGCAGTGATACCACATCCTCCACCTTGTTCTGGTCAGCAATATCGTTAGCGCTAAATGTCCACCAGACCGGATGACTATTGGCATCAGACCAATCGGCCAACTGGAGAATAATGTCATTGCTGGTTAAATCGCTGGCTTTAAAGAAGTAGTGATAACGCCAAATACGATCAGTGGCGCTATTCACAATTTCCAACAGTGTATTTTCTTCGTTTTTCATCCAGACGGTAATTTGTGGCGGCTTGGGAATTTGCGCAAAGTAGCGGGTGGCAATGTAATAAATCGGGCTGTCAGTTTGGAAATCAGCGCCAAGTTCTGGCAATGATGCATAGTCACGGAATGAATCTGCAGCAAACTCGCCGCCTTCAACTAAATCTGACGGATCAGCAAAAGTGAGTGCACTGGAAAAATCACCGTAGCCCAACCCTGCCGCCGTCAGAATAAGATTGACGGGGATAATATTATCAACCGGATAAGCCATAAGAGCTGTCTCTTTCTCTAATTTGAATGTCAAACCCTGCGGCGCGTAACAGCGCGTAGGATGCGGTTTTTTCGATGAATAGATGGATGTCAGCCTGATAGCGCGGCTGTAGTCCGGCTTGTAACAGTCCGGTGAAATTTCGGAAATTGCTGGAGAAACGCCAGGCGATTTTGTGACGGAACAGATAATCACTGACGGGCGTCAGGAAATTGGCATTGGCTAAATGCATAGCAGCGGTTGCCGCGCCCGTATTGAGCAAATTCACCGACAGCAAAAACTCCATTGAGGTACAGGACGTTTCTTGCAAGTCTTGCCAATCCTCCGCTAGCGCCGGATCAGTTTCAGCAATGGCCGGGATAAATTCGCGCTTGCGCCGTATTTGCCCATAGGCTCGAACCGGCACCGGGTTATAAGTGGCATATAAGCTATTACCAGTCGGTGGGTTACGACCTTGATCGGCTAATACAACACGGTCGAGGGGGACTACAGCGGCGAGTGAAATAAGTTGCTGAAATACCGGATACATCTCTTCAATGGTTTCCATCAGCCAGTACCTCGATAACGTTCAACCAAGGCACGGCAAAAGCTGCGCCAAGGCCGGTTATCGCAAGCTACTACCCGCCATTGCCGCATTGCCAACCCATCGCTGAATTCCAGTAAATCGCTAAATTTCCCCTCGTCATCAGGCCAGAGATAATGCACACCATCGTTAATGTGCACCACTCGCAGATCCTGCGGGTTAGCCGTGCCGCCCATGCCGATCAGCATTTGAATATCTTTCCATTTTGCTGACTGCACATTCACCTTCTGCAATTCGATGACCTGCGGTTCCCCTTGCTGCCAAATACCACCGGGGCCGCTATAGTCACCGGCAGTTGGTCGAATCAACCGAATACCGCCCTCAATAGGCGAATTAAAGGTGGCATCAATATGCCCGTGCATATCCAGACCATTACCGAACATGATTAATCCTCCACGATATGAGTCAGTGCGCCTTTTAAATCACCATGCCTGATAAGCGGTGTTGCCGAGCCTTTAGCTGCAACGGTGGCGTCAGCATTTTTGGGCTGAATACCGGCTTCGATCGCCTCCTGGCAATAACCCACCGCACGCGCACCAATCTGATCCAGCATTTGGAATGCCGTGATTTCGCCACGAGTGACCTGCGCCGTCAGCACACGAAAGGCTTTTTTTATGTTGTCCTGATTTTGTCGCAGTGGAACCCGCAGAAATGAGCGCTCAGGAATACGCCCGTCAGCGGAGCCAAATTCCTGTACCGCACCAATCACCACGATGGGAGCACCATCTTCATACACCCCAGTCCCCTCCGGCAGCCCCACCAGCACCCGACGTTTGGCGGTTGCACGTTGATGGATCTGGCGCAATTTCTGCGCCAGTTTTGTCCCGCCCCGCACTTCGGCCCGAAGTTTCATACCATCATGGCTCCGGTACCGGCTCGGCGGCGCAAGCGCAGGAACTCCACTCCGTAGGTGGTCAGCGGTAAATCACCATTGATATTGAGATCGTCAGCAGTCACCGCCGGAACCGCAAAAGAGGTGGATTCATCACCGACCGATTTTGATGAGATGGCATAAGCCGCCCCAACATCACCACTGATAGCCCTTTTACGCATCACCAGCCGGTGGGCAGCAAAGGCAAACAGGCCACGTTTTTTGATTGATGCCGGACGGGCATGATATTTCAGCCAACGTTGGCCGGTTTCCGAGTCGCCCTCCTCCAATGCCTGAATCACTTCGCGCTCAACCCATAAGGTGGTATCGCTGAACTCCGGGTAATACTCGCGAAAGTCAGCCACTATTTGTGCAGTAATATCCACATCGCCCCCTAAATCAAAAACCCGTCACGCGGACGGGTCATCAATGTTATCGGTATCATCCGCTGAGGTTTCCGGCTCGGTAGTATCGCTCTGCACCAACTCGGCTTTTTTGCTATCAATCGCCTTTTGCAAGGTTGGCGCTTTGGCTGCCGAGGGGGCTTTTTTACCGAATAAGTTTTCATATTCATCGCGCACCGCAGTGATATCCAGCTCACTCTCATCAATATGCCTATTAAGCGGCGCATCGAATTGTTCGGCCCGCATCATGCCTGCCTGAGTAAATAGGTGATCCGCAAAGTCGCCATTCACCGCCGCTGAATTTCCAACAGCAATCGTGATGCGCTGGCCGGTTTCCTCATCGGTCACCGTCAGCGGTGATGTGTGCAAGTTAGTGAGTTCAAACATGATTAAACCCCATCGACATAGTGAGCGGCTTTAGGAATACGCCATTCCGTGCCACCGGTACGTAAAACGGCTGGCACTTTGAAATTAACGTTGTCTGGTGTGGCTGGTGCGAGGAAGCGAAGCGGCATCACATCGTGGCCTTTCACTACTCGCATATCTTTTTTGTACACCACCAGGCGATCTTTCTTCGCTGCCCCGGCTCCGGCCAGCAAGACATCATCATCAAAATCCATATCTTTGAAGTTGGTGCGCAAGAATTCCAGCAAGGTGACATTTGAAGCGTTATGAGTTGATAACAGGGTGCGCATCAATAATTGATGTTGTTCCGAGGGCAGAACAAAACCATTAGGGCGGTGAACCGTGACGGTATTCTTCAGGTACACCTGGTTATAAGCGGCACCAAAGAAATCAAGGATCGGTTGGGTACCCTTGGTAGGGATAGCAGCCACCAACTCGGCCAAGGTCGCCGGAGCCGCCTCAACACCCACATTGGAACTGGTATACAGCCCCTCGCCAATGTCATTGTGACCGAGCAAGTAAATCTTATTCAGACCTTGTTCAACCACATCTCGCACCGCCTGACCGCGCTCCGCATCCAGATTGACGTTATTGAGCATGGCGAAACCAATTTCCTCAATGGAATAGGTGTAACCCAATGCGGCGGTTTTGATCTCATGGAAGCCCTGATTCATGGCGATATCCACCGTCGGCACGTCAGTCGAGTTCGGGCCAAATATCTGTAACTCACCACGGGCATCAATCGAGCGGAACGCCACCACTTTTACCCAGTCGGGCGCACTGTTATCCAGCGGCAGCAATGTGCTGTACTTAAACTGCGGATATTCCAGCCGGTAAATTTCCGATTCAATATGGGCGGCCTGTTGCACCAGAAAAGAGAGCGCCGATACTGGGCTGACGTCAAATACACTTCGTTTCATACATGTTTTCCTTTAATTTTACTCGCCGCTATCGGGCGCTGGAGTAGGAACGCCGGTTGACGCTAAAATGCCATCAACGCGAATTTCGCCCACTTCACCGGCCACGACATCATCAATCCAGCGGACAAAATCTAATTCAACTCCGGTACCGCCTGCGGTTAACCGGCCCTGATTCACCCCTACGGCTGTAATCACGGTTACCGTGTCACCGGCGCTGGCACCATCAACACACAAAGCAAACATCGGCCCACGGCGCAGTATTGACGCCACATGATCGACCTCATAACCCACTTCATAATCTGGGGGATTAGTGGGCACGCTGTTGCTAAATACCGCCATTGAGCGCACGGTAAAACCGATGATCTGCGCGGCGGTAGTGGTCGGCGTGACCGGTGCACAAGAACGCGCGCCCACCCCACGGATCACCGCACGGCCAAATGACACCATTTTGGTTTCCACCCGACGCGAAACCACTTCACAGACATCCGTGGTTGAAATTTGGCCCTCGTAGGCTTTACCGCGCCATTTGGTGAATTCACTCTGAGCAATCGCCATTATTTATTCTCCGCTTGTTTGCCATAACGTTTGTCCAGCCAGCTTTGGCGCACACTGTCACGGGTAGTTTGTGCATCGCCGGTTTTGACTTTCTTCATATCGCGGCCCAAATTGATGATGGAGTCATTAACCTCATTTTTATCATCAGGATCATCGTCATCCTCGTTTTCGCGCCGCTCTTCTTCGGCATCAAAATAAGCCGCTAGATAAGCATCTGGCGCTTTATCCCATGAGGGGTATTTGCGGCATTTGATCCCGGCACTGTCCAGCGCGGCTCGTTTGATTTTCAGCGGGTCTACCGCGTCACAGCTAAATTCTGCACCGGCAATTTTGATAGCAGAGTCACGCGCTGCCACCACATCGGCCAGCCGCTTCGAAATCGCATCCTCAGACGATTTTTCTTTTAATGCCTCGATTTCTTCATCTTTGGCATCGGCTTTGGCTTCGGCTTCCTCTTTTTTCTGTTCAGCTTCATCCTTGGCGGCTTCGGCTTTTTCCTGCCCTTCCTTTGCGTCGCTGACACGTTTTTTTAGCGCATCCATCGATGATTGGATCAGCTGCTGGGTCGCTTCGTCAGCCACCTCTACACGCGCACCGGAATCCAGCACAACTTTATACATGGGGGTTACTCCCTTGGGTTTACGGTCAAATAACCGCGCCAGGTGTCCGGCTCTGGCCTGATCACACAGTGCGATATGGTTGATGGTGATGGTGCATTGAATAAATTCGTAGGCAGTACCGCAGGGCGCGATACCGGGGGCATAACGGTATTCAGAGGTGTAACCGGCGGATAATTCCTCTTTATTTTGGTTGATGGCATCAATGGCGTACTGATCTTTAATCAGCAGATCGACCACCACATAATCAGGGTCATCGCTATCCTGTCGCCCAGACGAAATAGCATGCCCTGCGGTGACTTGCTTAAAGGTTTTGGCATTCACCAAATCATCAGGGTGATCAATGGTGACGTCTTTATTGTCATAACTGGCTAGACTGACCGGATCAAACACCTCAGCCGGTGGCCGGTACACATTGACGATTTGACCGGGTGGCCTGTCTTTTAATCCCAGTTCGGATGCGAGATATTGCTGCACACCGACGCGAGCAACCCGCCCGGGGACTTTTAGATAGCCCTCAGGAGTCATTTCTCGTTGGGAATTAATCGGAAAGGACACGCGGTCACGAACGGTGATCCGCATAATATATCCTGTTAGTAATCAAGCCCCTTGATTTGGGGAATGGCATGGCAGCGGCAGCCAATATGGGCTCTGCCGGGGAATAATCCGCTTTCACCGTGATAAGCCGCGCCCCGCGACCAAAGATAAATACCCACGCCATAACCCACATTGCTGCGAGAAATTTCAAAGCATTTGATTTTAGCTCGTGGGTATTTACCGGCGGGATTACCGGACACTCTTACATCTTGCGAGGTAGACCAGCGGAAACGGTTAATTCCCGCGCCGACCTGCCGAGTGTGAGTAATATCACTGCGGATTTTGGCGGTTTGGTCACGGGAAATAAGATGCGCACGCTGATAGCTGGCACCGGTCACTTGCTGGAGATTTCTGACCATGGTGCTGAGCGAGTCACCGCGCGTGATGCTGTCCATCACTTCGCGCTGAATATCATCGAAATAATCAGTCGACAGTGACTTAATCAGGGCGACATTACTTTCGACCGAGGCATCGAAATAATCCACTAATGATTCATTGACCATTAATGAGGTCATATCAATACCGATAGCGCGATTAATTTGCTCAACAAATGCCGCAGAGCTTTCAGACTCTGCGCGACTCACCACGCGTTGGGCTAATCGGTCAGCCTGACGGCCCATCACCGAGCTATTGAATTTGTCGGCGGCCTGCCTGATTGACTGTTTGATGATATCGACCAGATAACTATCAGCGGTGTAATTACGGCGCAGAACCGGTGTTAATACTTCATCAATCGACTGGGCCATCATCCGAACCATTTCACGTAACTGAGCACGATAATAACGTTCGGTTTCATCTGTCGGTTTAACTGGCCTGAGTTGCGCCCTCCGACGCAACGGCTGGGTTTTTATCATCGCCTGCAGTGTTGCCAAGCCGGAATTGATAATCACCTTGTCGCTCGGCTGACTCATCATCTTCAAGTCGGGTGATGTCATTTTCTTGAATACCATAAACCCCTTGCTCCATCAGCTTACGGGCGACCTGTGACGGCAACACCACTTTTTGCTGGAGACGGATATCATCAGCCTGTGCATCAGCCAGTCGCTGGGCCGATATCTCGCTATCGCTCGGTTGCGACAGTGGCGCAAAAGTAAAATCCAGACCATTTGGCATGGTGCCAAGGGTCGAACGTACCAGCACCTCATCCAGCTTTTTTAGGAACGGGCGGTATTTCGCCTCCTGATCCCCTTTGATAGTGCTGAAATAATTGTTCTGATCGCCTTGCCCGGAATCCCCCATACCTTTGGCCTGTACGCCGAAGATGCGAGTCATCGGAATACCTGATGCGCCCGCCGTCCACTCCATCAGCACCGCCAACACCTCTCCCAAGCCACCGAAAGAGATTTGTTTGCGATCAAGGGTTTCTTTGGAATCCAGTAACGCCAGCCGAAATAGCGATTTCATCATGCCGAAAGTGTTATAGCGTTTGGCTATCGCCTCATCCATATCGCCAGAAGCTAAATCAGTGGCCAGATTTTCTTTACTGATGGTGTCGATATTGGCTTCGAGAATTAGTGAAGAAATCCCCCCTTTGGCGGCAACGGCATCTTTCACATCCTCAAGGCAGCGCCTCAAGCGGCTATCATCCCAGCCGCCGTTAATCATGCGTAAACGCATCGGCAAGGCCGCACCGGGCGCTCGCACAAAATGGCTGAAATGGATTTTCTGCTGACCGCCGTTTACCAGGTAGTAATCCGGCTGCATAAAGTTTTCAGCCAGCGGGTTAGAAACGTTGTATTGCTGCCCATTGATCAACATGCGATCCAACACCAACAAACGCTTAAGTGAGCCTTTCTTGATATTCTTTAATTCCAATTCATGAGACAGGTCTTGGTCGGTCAGCATCAATATCCCCGCCCCGCCATACAATCCGGCCCATTTAAAGGACTCTTGGGTGACCCCCTGAATATTGAACTGGTTTTCAGCATTGCGTAGTGCGGTAGCATCATCTGACGGAAATGAGCGCCATTCGCGGGTGGCGTCATCAACCGGAATATCAATAATCGAACGGGCGATCCAGTTTTCGGTATAAGCGGCCTCTAGCTCAGCAAAATCTTGCATCGCGCCATACATAAAGCGGCTATACATGCGCCGGTCACGGTCGGTACCCATGCCAGTCATCACATTCGACAAACCATCAGCAGTCAGGCGAATGCGGGGTTTACCGCCAAAATCCAGTTTTTCACTCATCGTTAAACCCACTTGTCATAACTGATGCTGCCACCAGCAATTAATTCGATCTCTATCGAATCCATAATTGTATCGAGGATGTCGTCGTTTTTATGGCTGTCATCCGCTGAGAAATCAGCGCATTCCGTCAGTGCAGGCAGCACCCAATCCGTCGAGGCAGCCACCGCCCCATCCCAGTAATAAACCTGCGGGATTTTTTGACCGTCGTCAGTCATCAGCGCCGGAAGATAGACACAACCGGTTTTCATCTGCGGAATAGTATTCAGGCAGCGGATCAGCTTATTTTGGCCTGAGCCGCGCGGGATGGTCAGGATGGGGATACTTTTACGTTTTACCAGCGTGGTAATCAGACCTTGCCCAGCTTGCTTATCCTCGATGCCCATATGGCGTAATGGCGCGGGGCGCTTCGGATTATAAGGCCGCCATTTCTCCCATAAGTCTTGCGCGGTGGTCAGTAAGTCCTCTGGATCCCAGCGACCACGCACACTGTCAATAATGTAGAGATTGCCATCAACCCCCATCCCCACCAGGGTAAAGACGGTGTAATCGTTGTAATCTTCGATTTTGCCGGAGTTGGTATCAACATAAACGGCGCGGTGAGTCAGCGGGGGTAAATGGGTGTAGCGTTTAAACCAGTCGGTATCAATTAACCCGCCAGTCAATGCCCGTGGGCGCTGCATATATTGCGACATGAAAGTGTATTCGTCGCTTTCCCACAGCCGCAGCAAGTCACCGACATATTCGTTTACCGGCCAGTAAGACCAATAACGCACCCCGCCGACCACCACGCTTTCACTATTTTTAACCGAGAACCAGCATTGTGAGCGCCACGGCTCCGGCAACGCATCGATGTATTCTTCACTGACCAGCGCCGGAATAGTGATGTGGTGAAAATCCACCCCCATCTTGCCGGACAGCATAAATCCGGTAGCGTCGTCGGTATGAAGTCTTTGCTGGATAGAAACAAACGGTGTGGGATGCTCTTTGCTCTTATCACCTCGTCGCGAGCGGATGGTGTTCACCAAAATACGGTTAGCACTGGCCCGTTTGGTGGCCGAAAACATATCTTCGGGTTTGTTGTAATCATCCAGCCCAACAAAGCCGGAAAAGTCAGGGCCGGGGAAACCCGCACGACCACCGGTTAATTGCCCACCGCTGGAGCGGGAAACCGTCTGCCCCACCATTCGGCCACGGCTATTAACGATTTCCCACTCTTCCGCCTGATTAATACCAAAGCGGCAAGGCCACAGTGATTGATACTCAGGGCTGGCGATAATATCGCGGGTGCGGCGGCTATTGCGTTTTACCAGTGTGTCAGCAAACGACACATTGAGGTTACGAAAGCGCCGTAATTGGCCGGTCTGCACCAACATATTGATATAGGCTGGCAAATGAACCGAAATAAACTCGGTTTTAGTCCCACCTGGCGGTACGTTCACAATCAGGTTGCGCGGTTGCAGCCGGTTACTGACCAAATCATCCAGCTTTGAGGCCATCATTTTATGATGCCAGTTCACCAGTAACCGGTCACTTTGTAACAGCTCAAACCAAATGCGGGTGAAATTAAGAAAAGACTTTTCCGATCGGGATTTCAGGGCGACACGCGACGGGAAATCCAGATTTTCCCATTCGAGAATATCGCTCATGTGTTGGGCCTTTGGCTTTAGCGGTTGATACGGTTTTTAATGCTATTATTTGAATAGTTTCACGAAAAAAAGCCCACATTATGTGGGCCAAAGATTAAATTAAATATACGATATTTTTCCTGCTCAAAAAATTATCAAAATTTATGAGCGGTCATTTTCCATAGCTAATCTATAGCCATACCATGACTCCATATCCATTTCATCATCACCAACGAAGCGCTCATGTATTGCGTGAAGAAAGGCACTTTTAGCAGTTGATGATGCCAAAAACAAATCTTCTGCATGATGATTAGAACTAACTATCCAAGTATCTTGACGATTTCCCGGTTCACATTTATACAACCCCACGTCTTCTACATCAGAAACAGCTCTGTAAAGAGCCATAACCTCTTCCGTTTCATCATCTACATTGTCTAACCATGCTTCAAAATCAGTAATCGATGCCATGTTTTCCTCAACTATTCGTATATTGAAGACTCATTTTCTGAGCTAGCAGTCCGTTAAGCAAATATATTTTCTTGTTATATGATCTCATCCCTAAAACTAGCATTTGTTATTTTTTTACATACAAAAAATACTAACACATTATATTTATTTAACTTTTTATCGATTTCAATCCAAATCCGGCATTTTGCCCTCTAACATATGCTGGGCTTTCGAATAATCTTCTGGCGTGTAATTCACCTGATTAATAGCCCCTCCATCAGGGCCGCTAATTTCAGTTTTATTTTTCAGCATACCCAAATGCTGCCCGACCATTTTTAGTGCGTCGTCCTGATTACGAGTAATGACCTCTAAGCCAAACTTACCTTGCTTAACACCGGCATAAAGGCGGCGTGCCGAAACTGATAAATCTCGCGAATCATGAAAATGCGCCCTGCCTTGCCCCTCACCATTACAACGTGGGCAATCTGGATTGGGATCGAGCGTACTGTCAAAACCGTAACCGCCATCATCCAGTGGCGCAGGTTTTCCATTATTGGTTCTTTTCTCCGACTCTTCCTGATATTCCTGCTCGTTAATCCACTGGTATTTATTTTCAATCCCCCAGCAATGACGGCAACATAAACGGCGAAATTCTGAAATTTCGTTGGCGTTGGCCGTGGCAATATCCCACCACCAATTTAAAACGGCATCCTGCGTGATATGCGTCCGTTTTTCTCTGGCTTCCATAGCATCGCGGATGGCTTTGTTTACCGATACATGGCGATACAACCGACGGGCAGCGGCAGCACCGGTTAATCCCTCGCATTTATATCCGGCCCGTTTATAAGCAGCCGTCTTATCCAAATCAATTAAATACTCACTGACGAATTTTGCCTGCATATCGTTAAGCCCGTATCTACTGGCGATAGAGCGGCTTTCTTCAATTTGATTTTCAATTTCAGGCAATTCGATATTTTCAATTTTCAAAATTGATTTTTTATCTTTGGTTCGCAGGTTCGCACCGGAATTATGCGAACCTGTTTTGCGAACCTTTTCGGGCTTAGGCCATTCATCAGCTTTAGCCCTCTTCCGTACTGCAGTATCACTGACACCGTACTTTTCAGCTAATGCACGAATTGAAAGTTGTCCGGCACAGTATTCGCGCTTTATCGCCTCCCAATCCGGCTTTTTCATTTTTTACTCACACAATTGGTGTTGAACCATTCCCAGTATATTCTGTTAACTCTCACATCAAAGAACTGGGAGGTTCAACATGTCAGGTTATTCAAACTTATGGTTCAGCATAAAAAATCATATCAACGAAGTTCGTGGTATCAAAAACGTTGGCTACGCAGATGCAAATGACAGCCTAAAAGTCGATAACAGAACAATGCAGATATTTATATTGGATGTTTTCTTACATGAGCACCGTAAAAAATACGGTTCGGGTGTATTCCCTTTACAAGGTAAGAATGCCCTGCACCACAAAATCCTGATGAAATACAAATGGCCACTGTCCGTTATACGGGAAATGAGCCTAAATGATTCCCTTTTTGTTCTTCAGGACGAGCTGATTCTTGCGAACCTACCTGAAGATGCTCAGAGATATTTGTCACATCAGGAAGGGACAGTTCAGATTGCTTTTGATGACCTACAGGAACATGAGTGGAAGCCGACGATTGCCGAAATATTCCTGCAAGTGCAAGAACGCTAACCTCGGGATGCTTATCACTCAATTCGGCAAGCCTTTCGTTCAGAGATGCTTGCTGATTCTCATTTGAAATAAGGTACCCGAGTTCCAATAGTTTCTGAGCTAACCAATTGCTCAACTCTCGATTATTCAGACTTCCGGCATAAATATAAGGCTTATCGTTCATATCATTTTCCTTATGGATGAAATGACAGTAGGTAAATGTTATTGAGGTTTTAAATGCTCCAGCAAGAAAATCATGGCTCGCGTGTCGCCTTTCTTGGCTTTGATAAACAGAGAATTGGATATATCCGCTATCCCTTTGGCTTTTCCCCGGCGCACTGCCAGCCGATAAAGCGAGATTGCTGATTTATCTTTCCTTAAATTATCAATGTCGATTTCCAGTGTGTCGGCTATCTGCTGTTCCGTTAACCCACGCCCTGCCAATGCCTCCACCTTATCGAGCGTCGGCTTATCCATCGTCAGGCCCTCTTGGGATAGGGTTTATGACGTGAAATCAGGATTTTTTTCATTTTCTTGTCGAGGGGCATCAGGTATTTATGCTTTCCTGATGTTTTAAACTCTTGGGCGTTGGGATCTAAATGCTGGCGGATTGATTCAAGGTTTTGCTTTACCCCCTTGGCAGAAACACTGCGCGGGTGGGTTTTCTTACCCTTGATAATGAATGCACCCACCGTTCCGGCCCCAAATAGCCCCTCATATATCCAATTGGTGGCCTGATAAATTCCGCCATGATGATTTTGGTCTTTATCTGCATAGGAGACGATTAGTCGCAGACCGGGGCAAACATCAGCGAGAAATTTAATCGCTTTAGCCAATATCTGGCTAACCGGGGATATATGCTGGCGTAACGCTACGCGGGTAAGTTCGCAAACTTGGTCCTGCTGTAAACTGTATGGCTGCCCGATATGGTTATTAGCCCCGCGGCTAAAAATAACGACACCAATAAATTTCCCATCTTCCCACGCGCCCACTTTTACCAATTTTCCGACCGGAACCGCTTTAGCATAATGCCAGTTAAGGCATGCAAAGCTGGCCGCCTGATGAGTCGCCCAATCCACCGTGAGTGTTGTCATAAAACACCCCCGCAGTGTGGGCAGAGTTTGGCATCCAGGTGATCGAGCTTTCCCTGATCATCTTCGTTACCAGGCAGAAAATCGAGATTCAACATTTGATCGATTTCATCAGACGAAAATCCGGTTAGACCAAGGTCAAAATTTTCTGCCAATAAATCACTTAATTCCAAAGTTAAGAGATCCTGATCCCATACAGCATTCAGCGGCAATTTATTGTCAGCAAGGCGATAGGCTTTTTTCTCCGGTTCCGTTAACCCAGATAGTGTGATGGTAGGAACTTGTTCCATACCCAACTGTTCCGCTGCCAATAAACGACCATGACCCGCAATTACCTCACCCCGTTCATCAATAAGAATTGGATTTGTCCAACCGAACTGTTTAATACTCGCCGCAACTTCATCTATTTGCTCCGCTGAGTGGGTTCTGGCATTTTTTGCGTAAACAATCAACGAACTGAGTGATTTATAGGCTATCTCTAATTTATTCTGATTTTTTACTATGGTCATTTTGCATGTTCCAACTATTATGACCCTGCTCTCGAGAGCAAGTGGGCCTTGGTTCGTACTCATGACCGATCCTGTGGGTATGAATGGCCGTTAGTAGCTACAACTACCAGCGGTCGCCCACCTTCCTAAATAAAAAAACCACCAGCAACCATGCTCAGGGTGAGCGGAAGGTGTTACTGATGGCTTTGCTTGCGCATTATCAATGGCACTCAGTGAATGCTATTGATAATGCTATTTTGAACAAATGATCACAGCATTTAGATACACCGACTCAATACCCCCTAAATCTGGTTTGAACATGTATCCCCCTCATTAGCTGATTTAATAATTTAGGCAATGGAATGATTAACGATTTACTAATAGCTGCAATTAGTCATGAGAGGATGCGTCATAAGTTAAACGACCTTAATTGCTACTTTTATAACCGTAAACATGAAACACAAATACGTGATGAACTAGTGATTATACTCAATAAAATTAGCAATTTAACTGCACTTAGTGAGTATCCTAAATTTGGTTTTGGTGCTGTGGACTTATCACTTTACGATCATTCAATGATGACTTGCGGACATCACGGCAATAATGTAGCAACGATAGAGCTAAAGCATCATTACCCAAAAGATTTGTTAATTGGGCAAGTGCAAAAAGACATCATTTCTGATATTTCAAGAAAGGTAGTATCTCCAACTACGCATTTCATTCATATCATCCAACAAAGGACCATGATCCGTCCTCCCATATTCGGTTCTGTTAAGTACTTAGAAAGAAATGCTGCCGATGTTAACTTTTACGTTGATGCCCTAGAACAAAAACATTCATTTCCGAAGAGTTTTAAGAAAAAAAGTGTATGCATTGAAGCTCATGGTGACCTGATGTCGGCATACACATTTAATATATATGATTTGAGAAAATACTAGTTCAGGACAGCTGGTTATGGATACCCAATAGTTACGGTTTTCTACCAATGTTCTGTCGCCAGCCAATCACTTCATCCAGCCGCCCCTTACAGACCCGCAGCTCACGTTTCAACACCAGCGCATATAACCCGCTATCGCCCCAAGTGGTACCGACGAACTCCGGTACCTCGCATTCAGTTAATGCTGATTCGGGCGGTAGCAATACAGGACAATTAGCTGGTGGGCGTGGTACCGACTTACTCGCGCAGGATGTTAATGCTAGCGTCAGGCATGCGCTGAATAGCACATTTATCATCTGACGACGCCGCCAGAAACCGCTTAAGCCGGTCTTCACTTTCATTGCGTAGTTTCCTTTCTTTCTCTAGCTGGCGGGTTGTGGCTGTGCGGTTGGCGGCTTCATTCACCTGGTATGCATCAATGATATTTCCCAGAATCGTATTCGTGTTTTGCTCATCACTCAGCGCTTTTTCCGCTTTTTGGATATCATTTGAGAGGCGATAACTGTTAAAGAACAGAGCCGACACAACCACCACCAGCACAGCAATAACTATTCCAATGGCCTTATTCATCCAGCCCCCAACAGGTCAGCGCACTTTCCTGTGCACGGCGTTCAATCTGCCCGTAACAGTTATTTGAGCGGATATTGCAATCCTTACCGCCGTCATATATCCAGCGTTTGATTTCAGCGCATGCGCCTTTATGGTCGCCAGCATTAAGTTTGCGGTAAAAGGTGGAGGTGAAACATTTACTCGGGCCGATGTTATAGGGGCAAAACGAAGCGATACCGGCAATCTGTGGTTCAGTCAGCGGTACCCGGACATTTTTCTTTACCCAGCTTATGGCCTTGTCAGCCTCCAGCTGATTCACCGCAGCGCACTTGTCTGCTGATAACTTCATCCCTTTTACTACCGGTTTGCCATCGACTTGAGTCGCACCACGGCAAACAGTCCAAATCCCCTTTCCATCTGGATAAGCTACAAGCCGGTTGCCCTCTTTCTCATCCAAAAGCTGATCAAGAATTATGGTGGCTGGTGCTGTGACCATAATCAGAGCCAGGACAGCCGCGCTTAATTTGCTTTTTGTCGAGGCCATCACTCACCATCCGGTTTATAGCCGTGGCGACGATCCCAAATCTTGATGCCAGCATTAAGCATGAATGTCAGGGCCATAAAGAATAACGAACCAAGCACACCAATCACCGTCCATTCATCAGGGGTGAATCCGGCGATCAGCTCTTTAGCCCAAAAAATAAAACTACCACCCGACGCCAGGTAGGAAGCATTAGAAGCGATATTGCTCATTTTCATAGTCTCCCCCTCCCTGATGGGTTGGGTGTGAAGCGGAAAGAAAATGCACCACAATCACATGATAATCATAGTTATTGCAGATTATTTGGGCGCAAAAACGACAAAACCCCGCAAAAAGCGAGGTTTTTTGAATTGTGTAAGCTACGTGACTAAGTAACCACTCTTATCACAGTACAATCATTTTTGCGTACGCGTTAGCATTTTTGTATCCTTATGTGCCAGAAGGTTTATCTAAGTTCGAAGCTCAGTTGAGTTAAACACTACGAGTGAGTTCAAGGGAGTGACGAAACCAGTTTAGACCGCAGACCAGTTATTTAGTGAGAGAAGTTTTACGTAGGTCGTTAAGCATACAAACCGTTACTGTTATGGAAAATTTAACTTTAATAGGAAAATCGAGTGTTTCTAAATAATACTGTAGTCCAGAGAGCAGTTAGTAGTTTAGAACTAGACCCTGAAAACCCTCGATTGATTGGGTTTATTGAAGATTCTTCATTAAAAAATCAAAAAGATATACTTCTTACATTAACAATTAATTATGATGTCATCGACATTTGCAATTCCATTATGACAAATGGATATTATCCAGAATTCAACATTGTCACAATTCCTAAAGGAAACGATGATAGGAAACTGTTAGTTATTGAGGGAAATAGAAGAACATCTGCATGTAAGATAATATTAAAGCCTGAGTTATTAAAAGGGACAAAATATAATTACATGATTAATAAGATAAAAAGAAATGCAAGTTATGATAAAATAAGTGAAAGTATAAAAAAAATAAATGTTGTTGTTTTAGATAATAGAGCTGATGCAGAAACATATAAGGCATTAAAGCATACTCGACAAAGTATTAAACCTTGGAGTCCTTATACGCAAGGTGGATATTTTGTAAGTAAATTAAGTGTTGGGATGACATTGAGTGGCTTACGAGAAGAGCTTAATTTAACAGAAATGAAGTTAAATCAAATCCAGCGAGTTGTCTTTTTTTACCGGCTTGGCTCTGTCATTTTGAATTTGACTTGTTGGACCGATGCAGAGAGAGATTATCTTAAAAGTCAAAAAGATGAATTAAAAATTGAAGCAATTATTAGATTAATCCAATATTCTGAATTCATTTCAAACATAGGGATGATAAAAATTGATGAATTTGGTAATTTAATCACCCCGCAGATATCCATTAGTCAGTTTTATTATATTCTTGAGATTTTAACGAGAGACTCGCACTTTATTGAAGATAAGGGTAAGAATGATTTTATTTTATCTACACGCCAAGAAAATAAAGAAGAAATTAAAGCTTATATTAATGAATTGAAATTAAAATTAGATCTTGTTAAGGAAGAGTATATTGATCATATAAGTGTGCCAGAAGATCCAACAATAAATGAGCCAGAGGTTACCTCAACTCCTGAGGACGATGAAACTCTAGGCCCGATAAAAAGAAAAGGCAAGAAGTGGATTAGATTACTTCCTTTAGGCACAATTCATCCCTCTTCATGCCAAAAACTTGAATCTCTAGTTATTGAGGCTGTTAAATTAGACATCAAAAAACATCCTTATTGCGCGGCTCTTCTTGCCAGATCTATATTTGAAATCACGCTCAAAGTTTGGATAAAAAGACGTGGGTTTGAAAAAGATCTAACTAGCGAGTACAAAGAAAAAGCATTTGATTTTAATAGTTTGCTTTCATTTTCCAATAAGAATATGGCTTCATTAATAACAGATGATACTGATGCAGTGAAAGCAATAAGGCAAGTTGTTAATAGCCTATTGACGACACATAAAGAGATACTTAACTTAACTAACCATAATGATATGAGTATCTTAAGTGATAGTGAGGTCAATCATATCAAGGATAAACTGAGTACTTTTTGTACTTATTTTTTACCTCGCTTAGTTGTGTAAAGGCTGGCCAGTGTTTCTAAGTTGTGTATAATAGTCAGAACCATTTTATAACCGGTGAATAATAATGCAAACATATGAGAAAATCCGAATAGATACTCTTAAAAAACAGAGTATTAGAAGTAAGTTTGGTCTTCCTCATATCTCAGCCGACGTATCCCCTTTCAGGTACCCTGGTGGGAAAGGGAAACTATCAAAGTTTTTAGCTCTTTTTATTGTAACGAATAAATTAGAAGGTTGTAAGCTTGTCGAACCTTTTTGTGGTGGGGCTGGTGGTACCTTACCTCTTCTTTTGGCTGGTTTAGTAGACAAATTGGTACTAAATGATATTAATCCTGCAGTATCCGCATTCTGGTGGTCGATTAAAAATCAACCGGGACATTTGATAAAAATGATCGAGCAAGAGCCTGTTGATATTAATGCATGGTTGCATTGGAGAAGTATATATTTCAGTACTGATGAAGTGTCAACTTTAGAAAAAGGATTTTCAGCATTTTTCTTAAATAGAACAAATCGCTCAGGTATGCTGCATGCAGGCCCTATAGGCGGAAGGGATCAGTCAGGTGAATATAAAATAGGATGCCGATTCACCCGGGGGACATTGATAAATAGAATTGAGCGGATTGCTGGTGTCTCGTCTAAAATACATGTAACAAGCAAAGATGCAGTGAAGTCTATAAGTCGACTTTCAAGCGACGATTTTATTTATGCTGATCCTCCGTATGTAAAAGAAGGCCGAAATATTTACAATGACTTTTGCTTTATCGATTCTCAGCATATTAAATTTGCCAATGCCTTGAAGCGTAGTAAAGCTCATTGGCTACTATCTTATGATGATCACAAGCTAATACATGAATTATACTCAACCTCTGGCATCAATATAATTGAACTCAGTTACGCCATAAATAAAGCTAGGATAGGCCGTGAACTATTAATTGCCTCATCAGACTTAAGGCAACCTGAGCTAAATTTTCCTAGTCCAGCTGCAACAACTAAACCCCCCTTAGATGAATTAATGATTGCAACCATTTGATAAGTATTGATTATTTTAAGGTGAAGTAATAATTGAGATTAACATAGTTATTTCTTCACTTTAAATCCAAATTTTTGTTTATAGCTTATTAATTAGCATTGCCAAACACCCACCAATAAACCCCTGCGCCGTTTGCATCTCTTTTCTGATTGTCCCATCTGAGCACTTACGCCTTTTCGCTATCATTCGCAGTGAAACACCGTATACATAGTGCAAAATCACCAGCTCATACTCTTCCGGTTTATACTTTTTCAATCGAGCCACACAACCATCAATCATAATGCCGTCATCATCACAGCACTGTGGCCGTGATTTATTGGTATAGGGGAGCAGCCCCTTAAAGCCTGCGGCAATAGGTTGCCAATCTACCTGGCTATTATCATTGGCGGCCCATGCTCCCCAAAGCTCCAATAGATAGTGAATATCCAGCATTGGTTTTTCCTGCTCTGACGGCAGGCTTTGCGGTGCGGCTCTCATAACTTCCCTTCCTTTCGTAAAATATACTGGGTGCGCATAACGCCCTCGGCGTGATACAGACGGGCGGTGTCACTATCAATTAAACGGGTGCGCCGGTCACATTCGTCATGACATGCACCGCATCCCCAAGCCCCCTGCTCATCTGGTGGTTTGATGGCAGTGCCACAGGTTCCCGCTAGCCGGTAATGAGCCAGAACCACGGTTTCAGAGTTGCCATTGCATATGCCGGGGATTCTTATCTGACACTCACGCCCCCTTGCCTCTTTGCGTAAATTAGCCACAAATCCCCCTACGCATAACTTAATAGCTGGCTAGCTGCGTTTTCTGCGGCAGCTGGCGTACTAAAGGTTTTGTTCAAGATGAATTGCCAGAGCACATCAAGAGTGACTTTGTAGAGTTCGGAGAATTCGGTGTCGTCCATCGAGGCAAAAGAGATCGATTTAGGCTCTTTAAATTGCGAGCCATCCGGCATTTGAATAATAGCGTAATAACCAGCTTGAATGGTTGTCCAGCGGCGAAAAGCATCAAAAGATTTAAGCAGGGTTACACGGTCTGCCCGCTGTTCTGCCAGGGTATCGAGGTACTGACGGGCTAATTCTTCCAACGTATCGCTATGCCCGGCATATTCTGCCAAATAGTTTACATAGCCGCGCACCAGTTTCTTTTCTTCAGGCGATATGGTGCCACCGGAGGGTGTCCAGTAATCAAAACCCATATTCAATAAAGAGAAGTATTTACGGTGAAACTTTGGATTGCGGACCTGCTTAAAATCAGCGGTGAGAATAGCCCCCAGCTTGACCTTATAATGCAGAAAATCTCTAACATCGGGCGTGGCCGGTGTCAGTGTCTCATTGCCAGATTTGATAAATGAAAGTTGTGCCATCTTGCCCCCAAGGGTGATGACACAACAACAACTTAGGTTGTCAGTTGTTCAGGCTGACTTGATTATTATACCGTTAAATATCAGGGATTGTAATGATATACCCTGCCCTTTCTGCCATCTCGATAAAGGCTGGCAGCGTTGCTATAAACTGATCCGGTCTTAATTGTGCAAGACTTATTATCTTACCTTTTTCACAATGAATTACAGATCGGCCATCCGTTGGTAAATGTTGAATCAAGTTTTCTATAGTAATCATTAAGCTAACACCTTTATGATCTCAATAACCCCATACAGGGGACCTGGTTCAACCGATTTCATGTGAATGTCAGTTAAGTAAAGTTTCATATTCTAAATAGCGGATATAACCACATAAAAAGTATGAATATCAGCAATTTCTTGTTGATTATGCCGCCATCCTCCAGATACACAGCTCTGGCATATTCTCCCTTACCAATGCCTCGGCAAAGGGTGGCGGCACCGCATTACCACATCTTGCCACCTGTTCATATTTGGGCCAGAGGGTGCCATCAATATCCCGGTCAATAATGTAATCTGGCGGGAACCCGCTGGCGTTGTAGAGTTCACGGGCAATCAACATTCGCATACAAATATCAACGATGATGTATTCGCCTACCGATAGATATTGTGGCCGTGGCGCGGGGAATAAATGCCAGTCGTCCGGTAAATCGCTGAAATGATCCACCAGCCGCGCACAGTTCCAGGCGTTATAGCGTTGCTCGTCGGTCAGAGGTTCAACATCAAAATTGTTTTCCACCAAGCCAAAGCGCTCTTTGGTCGTCACCGCGTGTATTGGTTCTGAGAGATCTACTGAGCCACCGGTACCGTAATACTTGGTCAGAAAGGCGTTTATTATCCCGACATGATTACCGCCGGCGGTTAAAGTCGGTACCGGTTCAGTGATCGGTTTACCATCGCGACATGTTCCGCGCAGTTGTACCAGGTGCGAGGTGCAAAGCGCGTGGTGATCAACCGTGGTGATGGTGTGCAATGGCTGGTTAATCTCGATGCCTGCACCGGTGTAATTACCGCCATAATGCTTAGCAAGATAAGCGCAGGTTAACTGGCTTTTACCGCCCCCACCCGCCGTCACGGTACCCAAAGGCGTATTGATATCATTTGCCGTACTGTTGCCAAACTGACGCACAATTACCGGCGCAGCGATTGCAAAACCGTGAGTTCTGGTGATGGTCTGTAACGGATCACGTAATGACTGCCCACGGAAGCAATCATATTTGGTCTTGGTGCTGGTGTGGTTGCACTTCACCGCATACGGCTCCAGCAATAAATGCTCAGCCTTGCTGGTGATGGTGGTTAGCGGTTGGTCTAGCGGATACTGCAGGCGGTCACCACCGAAACCGGTTTGGCCCAACCGCACAATAAACGGATCAGGGTTATCGATAACAAAGCGTTGCAGCCCTTTGACGATGCGCCGCAAAGTATTATCAGCCAAATCTTTCTTGCGACCGAAAATAGAGCGAGTTGGCTGGCTCCAGTCGATACACTCGGCCGCCGTTCGCCAGGGTTGCAACATGCCCGAAAGCACATCTGCAGAGTTTGGTGCGCCGTGGCTTGGCTCTGGCCATACAACCGGCTCACCGTCACAACGCCCAACCACAAACAACCGCTTTCTGATGGTGGGGGTTCCGTAATCACAGGCTTTTAGCTCCCGATGATCCACGTTATACCCCAGCCCTGAAACCAGTTTTGCCGCCTCAGGGCCATTGATATCTATCTTCAAAAACTCACACACTTCGGTCAGCGCTGGATGATTCGCATCAATACCGGTACCCAGCATGTCAATAAACGCCTTGAACGTTTCGCCTTTACGGGCTGGATCAGGTCGGTGATTACCCTGACTATCCGTCAATAATGGCCCCCAGCCGCGAAACTCTTCGACGTTCTCCAACATCAGAAAGCGTGGACGTACTGCCAGCGCCCAGCGCAACACTACCCAGGCTAAACCACGAATTTCTTTCTTAACCGGAGTGCCACCCTTGGCTTTGGAGAAGTGGCGGCAATCAGGACTGAACCAACCCAGCAATACTGGTAAACCGCCCGTTGAGATAAGCGGGTCAACACTGAAAATATCCTCAGGGTAATGCAGTGTTCGCGGGTGATTGATGGAATGCATCGCCATCGCCACTGGGTTATGGTTCATGGCAATATGTGGCTCATAGCCCAATGCTTGCTTAATGCCCTCGCAGCTGCCACCGCCACCAGCGAACCCCACAACCACCAAACCATCCTGCAAATCAGGCCGCGCTACCGTGATTTCTTTACGTCGCGCGCATGCATGGGCCGCCTGTTGGATATGCTGCGGATTATCTCGATTTAAAAACATCTGATTCATTTGGAGCAAAAGCTGTTGCTGGTGGTCGGGACTCAAAGCATGTGCCGGTATAACCGATGAGGCACATTGATTTACTTCAGTCGGCCAGATCATTGAGCACCCCCGCCTTTTGTTTTGGCCCTGAGCATCGAATCCGCATAAAAACGCTCACTGACACTGTGCAAGGTAAATTCCGCTACCGGTTTTTCATGGCGGGTGATATCAACATGTGGCGATTTCATCAAACCAATCATACGCATCTGCAACATGCGCAGCGTAATGCCGTGATCCGGATAGGCTTTATCAAGCGCGGCAAGAATGCCGGTATAGGTCAATGTTTTACCCAGCATCACTGCCACCAACTCACTAGCCTTTAGCCGCAGTGCTGATGATGTGTTAGATTTTTTGGCCACTTTAAGCTTCTCTGATTTCGTTGCTGCCGATGTAGGAATTACTACTTTTTTCGGCTTGACCGGCGGCGTATAAGGCGCACGGCATCTGGCGCGAGCCGCCATTCCCCAGGCATCAATGATGCAAGATGAATGATCACATTTGTCGTCAATCACTGGCCGATTATCATTGATAAAATTATTACAGTTATTAATTTCCATTGGTCATACCTCGCTCACTACAGGGAATTCTTGTAATTCGTTGCTAACTTTTGCACCCGCCGACATTGGTCTAAATCAAACATGCCGATATGGCATTGAGACATTGAAATCTCTAACTGTCCGGCCAACCATTCATATGCTTCTGGCCGCTTCATGCCAAACTCTTGCCACAGCGGATCAAATGCGGCATGTGCCAACCGCTTCGCCGCTCGTAACTGAGCGTTAGCCAGACGGCCAAGGGGATAAGCATCACTATTTTTGTGACAGCCCACATAGGCCCCACAAGGCGCACATGACCAAAAGAACTGTGAAGCTAAGTCTTGCCGCTGAGGGTAAATTTCATGTCCCCGCACCAGCTTCGCCCCTTTGCCGCAGTAATCGCAAAAGACCGCTCGGTTGATATTGATCGTTTCCACTTTTTAATCTCCGCTATAGGGCTGTTCACCACTTTCGGTGTAAGCCTGTTTGAGATAACCCCGCCAGGCGTTATGAGCTATCGTTTCGTTTTTCATACGTAAATTGGCATTTTGGGCTTGTTTCAATGCCCTGCGTTCGGCTGAGTTTTTTGGCTCATTCCCCTTGAGTACCAGCCGCCGGAATGCGCCTTCAAAATCAATATTCAAATGCCCTGCATGGGACTGGCTGGCTTTCGGCTCAAACAATCCCTGCCACTCATTGGCAATGCTTTGAGCAATGACCACCGCTGGTGCATGGCCGTTCTCCTTGAATATCGCCAGCTGATTGATTGCGCCCATTGCCCCCTGTTTGGTTTTAATTGGTTTTTTCAAATCACAACGAAATTGAACCCACTCTTCCCACAACTCGGTCAGTAACCATTCCGGCAGTTCGATATTTAACGGATCAAATGTCTTACCTTCCCTTTTCCCCTTGGGGGGTACAGGGGGGTTTTCTTTTAGTTCTTTCTCTTCCTCTAACTCTTCCTCTGGTAACGCTTTTTGATCCGGTGGTGTAACGCCGCCAGCGTTACCTTTGTTGTTACCTTTTGATTTCGAATCTCTGAATTCTGTAACGCGCCGACTGGTAACTGCCCGTTTTTTAGAGCCTTTTCCGTTATGGCGTTCAAAATGTGGGAAATACATTTTTGTGCCATCATGTTTTAACCATCCAACGGCAAGCAGTGCGTCAGCGAAGCCCGACATAAAAGTGATACGGTCAATGCCAATTCGGGTAACGCTAACGGCGTTACAATCTGCGTTACCGTCGATGGTCTGCTGATCAGCCCAGACCCAAACACGGATTAACTTCCCGAGTACGGTATCTGGGTCAACATTCAGGATTTCAGCCAGTTGGAAGATCTCCGGTTTATCTGGAGTAATCACTTCGACTTTTATCCAACTTGATGCCATACCTACCCCGATTCAGTGCTGCTCTGTAACGCTGATAACGTTACATTTGGCGTGACTAGTATTAAAAAGAGCGTTAAATGCTCTCCGTTGCCCTTGCATGGCTTCACGGGTAAATTGCCGTAAAATCACCCGCGCCATATTTGCTGTAATTGGCATATTTCCGTAACGGTAACCATTGCGGTAAGTCAGTTTTTTAGCCATGTGGCACCCGCCACGGCTTTTTAGCTTTAACGACTTTCGCTACCGGTTTATCCCGCATCCGCTTATAAGGCTTGGCGTATGTCTTAGCCCAAACTAACGCGCTGGAAAATGTAGAGTTCGGTGTATCGGTGTAATGCTTACCGCCTTGAATAGCCGCCGATCTAGCGACTGTCTCGCTAAAACCGGCACGTTGCAGTTCATCTCGTAATTGTTGCTCGACTTGTTCTCTGGAAAATCTGGCCATTGGTCATACCTCGTTATGCAATCAACTGCTGTGTCACCGGAATAAGTGCATGTATCGCCTCAGTGGCTTTAATTAATTTCTGTGACATATCAGAGCAGCCCAACAACACCGCACTCATCGCCAGCGAGAAATCGCGCAATGCTTGTGCCGCCAAATAATTCACTGAATTGGGGTTTTCCAATCTGGCACGCCGCTCTCCTGGCAATGCCTGAAGAATGGCTGGAGTAAGTTCGGCGATTTTTGCTCTGGCCTTGTCAGTGTCACTATCAACCCAGCGGAACAAGCGCTGTTTGTTGTTGTGGGTGGCGTGTTCATCCTCAATGGGCGTGAGTGGAAGCTCATCACCACCGAGATCGAAATAAGCCTGTGCTACTTCTGCCGCGACAATTTCTTGTTTGGTTTCTGCTGCCCAGCTCCGCAATTCTGCGCAGATGGCATCATGTTTTAATTTCACAGTGACCTCCTTATGAAAGCTGATTTTTAAAAATCAGCGTTTACTGTGCTGGTGCTATAGGCTTGTCATAATCAATAGGGTCGTAATGCAATTCGCCATTAGAGGCTTTCTCTAATCGAACGGCCCTTTTCTCTGGGACTAAATCACCCCAAGCAGAAACCGATGGCGGCTTAACCCCCGCAGCTTTTGCCAGAGCACTCTTGGTTCCGAAATATTGAATGGCATCTTTTTTTAACACGTCGCCTCTCCTGTTGTTAGATTTAGTTAACAAGTTATTTGTTCAGGAAATTTAAGTCAAGAGAATTTAGAATTACCTAACTATGAAAAATCCCGGTGAACGCATCAGAGAGCGGCGAAATGAGCTGCAACTAACCCAACGCAGCCTTGCAAAGGCGGTGAAAGTGTCCCATGTCACCATTTCACAATGGGAAAGCAACGACAGTTCACCTTCTGGCAAAAATCTATTTGCCCTGAGTACCGCATTGCAGTGCTCACCAACGTGGATTTTATACGGGGATACTGATCAATCCCCCTCACCCGCAGTAAAGATCCCACCTGAACTTGATGAGAGAGAAGCTGAACTAATTCAATTGTTTGCGTCTCTTCCTGAATCAGAAAAAGAGCGGCACTTAACAGACCTTCGGCTTAAAGTTGATGAGTTAAACCGACTTTTTGAAGAGCTGTTACAAACCAGAAAAAAACTCGCCAAATAAATATCCATACTTTTCAAATTCTTACCGCTAATTCCGCCCTTATTGTTAAGTTTATTTAAATTTACGATTGAATTTATTGTTAGTTTAAATTAACTTTAACCCATCAACGGCACAACAGCCGCTTAGGTAAGCAAGTTCTGACAATCTGAAAGCAGATAAAAAGGGATAGACAATGGGAAAGCTATTGGATGACCACAGTAAATATGTTGCACAAGCTAAAGCCAAGGGGGTGAATTTCATCACTCTTCGCTGCCCAATATGCAATAAAGAAATTGAAACACGCAGAGGAATAGATAACGCAGTTTGGGATTCACTGGCGACTTGCCCTTATTGCGAATCTATTTATCTAAAAATTACTGATGGTGGGAAAGCAACTGCCGAGATAATTTAACACTTAATATTCAGGAAATTTATGGAGCAACTATTATTCGCTTTAGTTGTATCGGTATGCCCTGCTCATGAAATTTGTAGAGATATTGTCTATGAAGTTTATGACACCCAACAAGAATGTGAAAAAGTCATTTTCGAAAATAGGTTATTCAACGGCAACTGCTACCCAGTCGATGCCATTATTCATCAACAATAACGAGGTATGACCAATGAAATTTAAAGAAATTAAATTATCTATTAAACCGCTTCATAATGACGTTGCTCAGTTATCCGCAGAAAATGAAGTAATCGGCTATGCCGTTAAAAATAAAGAGGCTAATTTACCGCTGGCTTCTATTGTTTTGCCTAGTGGTGAAACTTTAGGGGATTATCACTGTATGGGCTGTGCAATTAAAGCCGCCGCTCAGCATTATATTGGTATTGGCGAAGATGAAGTCATTGAGGCCAATTTCAGCTTCGGTAATAACAACGTCCGTAACTTATTATTAGCTGCTTTGTTATCAAGTGTTGTTGATGATTTAACCACTCAATCCAGACATTAATAATTACCGCCAACACCAGTGAAACGGTCGTAAAACTCAGCTTATTAAAGTAGACATATCGACGCCGAAAACGTAACCGGCATTAAAACAGACGTAAAAAAGCCCACACAAGGTGGGCAATCTTACCAGCTTAACGTCCCGGTGACGGCAGAGTCAGCGACCAAACCGACTCTAGCGAGGTATGACCAATGGCTTCCACCACTGGAAGCCGAAATTATATAGGGATCTTTATGCAAAAGACAACACTTAGAATCCTGGCTGATTGTATCGTCATCGCTAATGCTGCTAAATCCCCCGCATTAGTCGAAGTTGGAGCGAGTCCAGACGCGATAATGGGCACTGTTTCAGATCTAATAGAATCCGGCATTGTAGATGTACGTGATTTAATTTCTCTGGCTTTAGAGCAAATTAAAAAATGTGATTCTACGTCGTTAGATCATGTATTACCCACAGATGAATTAATAGCACTGACCGATTGTTATTATCAGATTAAAAATAATTAGCGAGGAATGACCAATGAGCTTATTTGTATGTGGGTTTCTACCCAAAAAATCAGCTATGGCAAATGGTGCCGTAGCCATGGCGATTACTGTTGATGCCAAAAATCAAAAAATGGCAACAATGAAATCCACCATGTTATTAGAAGGGGAATTCCCCGGATCAAGTAGTCATTTCTTTGCCCCTAAAGTTTGTGCTGATCGTGTGGGTTCCCCTCGACCTCCGGTACATGATGATGCTGAAGATAATGCTATATTCAGCACTGAATGGATGGAACATAATCAATGGAATGATGAAACTAAAGAATTTGAACCTATCATCATTGCTAATACTGACGAAATTGACAATGTTAAAAACATCTTCGATTTACCAATTAACGTAAGAATTGCATATGTTTTATTATATGGCGTAGAGCCTGAAATTGTTGATAGCCATCTATTATCTAATGCATACGATTTAATTAATGATGATGAATCAGAGCCGTTATATCGTGCAGTTATTGATGGCTTGCCACGCTTACCACAAGTTAAGCACATGTACATCACTACATTGGCACAACTCATTGATGATGTTCAGGCCCACACTCCGGTATTTAAATCATGGCCGGACGTTAACAAGTTTGCTGAAAAGTGGATCAACTCCCGTCCGGATGAGCGTGAACACCCTGGCAATCAAGCTAATGAACAAGCCAATTCATCGCCTACGTCAGCGGGTCATCGTGAACGCGATTATAAGCATGATTACGCCTCTCTCGATCTTGAAGTCGCCTGCGCCCTGTTCCCCGGTGATTATGATGTTTGGGAAGTGCCATCATCCATTTATCGTGGCGCTAAAGAAAAAGTAGAAAAAGGTGATGAGGCTTGGCGGCGCTGGTCAACAGCTTTACGGATTATCCCTGCCATTTTAGCGGTTTCCCGTGATGATCTGTTTGCAATGATCCGCAGTGCTGAATTGGATATTCATAAAGACCCAGCCAAGCTGAAAGCCTATATCAATCAGTGTTTACAGCTTGATGTAATCAAAGCCGATGATGTGAAAGTAGCAAACCTTGGCGATGGCAAATTTAGCGTTGATGGCTTGACCGGCGCAGCCAACGATTCAGCGGCGAATACCAGCACAATCGAAAAACCAAAAACTGATACAAAAGTGCCAAAAGGCGCAACAGAACAGCCCAATCATGTATCAAACATTGCCAATAGCGCCATTAATGATGAAATGGCGACCATTAACGCCGAGACCCATACCAATGAGCTGATAGAGCCTGAATCACTGCCTCCTACCGCAGATGAGTTCCAACAACGGGCATCACAAATCGATCAGGATATCTCTAAGTTACCAAAAGAGTCTCAGGATAATTTAAGTATCTGGAAATCAGTACAGCGCACCGATCCCGCGCGTACCAAGCGAAAAGACACGACCAAAAATGGCAAAGTCATTCGCTCTGTAACCAGCATCAACCCTACCTATCAGACGATGAGAGCCACGGAAATTTTTGGCCCCTTTGGTAGCGGCTGGGGCGTAGATATTATCAGTGAGGAATTTATACCCGGCATCCCATTTATGGAGCCGGTCTATGATGCTAATAACCGTGAAGTTGGGCGCAAACCCATGCGTGATGGTGATGGCACCATTCTACGGACATCCAACCACACAATGCGGATTGAACTGTGGTACCAACACGCAGGAGGTCGGGGCCGCTTCCCTGCTTTTGGTCATACCAAGCATATTTATCAGAGTACCAACGGTTTCATTTGTGACGATGAAGTCAGCAAAAAAAGCCTAACGGACGCCACGACCAAAGCATTAGCACAGCTTGGTTTCAGCGCTGATGTGTTTATGGGGCTGTTTGATGATGCTGAATACACCGCCGACAATAATATTGAGTTCGGTATTAAAAATGCCAGCACTAAAGCTGATGATGTGGTTCGTCTACGTAAAGAGTTAGACGACAAATTCAAAGCCAATACCGAGACGATGAAAACAGCAGTCACGGCGAATGAAGTGACAAAAATCAGCACCTCACTAACACGCACCATCGGGGTTCATCTCAAGAATGCCGAATCATCCCATGATGATGAACACGTCAAATATCTGACCGGCCGTCTAACCCGTTTGAATCAAATCAAAGATGAGTGCCTGGCAAAATTTGTCACTGAGGGAGAGAAAGCATGAGCACAAGCGCCATATCATTAGCCACTGATTACCGAAAATTACAGGAAATGGCCGATAGCGGTGATGAACTCACCCCCGAAATGGTCGCTGACACACTCTCTGGTATTGAGGGCATGCTGGAAGATAAGTTCGATGCCTTGATGGCGTTGGTTCGTAACACGCTGGGTCAGGCAGAGATATGTGCCAACGAAGCCAAACGGATGAGTGCACGCAAGAAAAGTTTTGATAATCAGGCTGAAATCTACCGTAAATATATATTGGAATGCATGATTCAGGCCGGTAAAGACTCGATCAAAACAGCGGCCAATACCTTCACAGCCCGAAAAGGGATAAAAAAACTCGTCATCACCGATGTGAATTTGTTGCCTGATGAATATGTCGACTCCGTTTCTCAGGTGCAAATTATCACCACCCCAAAAGCCGATGAAATCAAAGCTGCCTTAAATGAGGGCCTATTGATAGCCGGTGCCAAGTTTGAAACCGGCGAACGTTCGTTAGCCGTCCGCTAACTGATTTTTAAAAATCAAAACCGAACCGGTCAGCACGTTACTATGCTGGCCGGTCATATCGAGGTATGACCAATGGCTAAATTAATGACATTAACCGAATGGTGTGATGAAACGTATGCGACTGACAAGCCGACGATTCAAACACTCCAACGCTGGGCCAGAAACGGTAACTTTTACCCTGCGGCAGAAAAACACGGCAGACAGTATAGGGTAAAACCTAATGCTATTTATATCGATCCGAAGGATTTCAATCTCGGTAAAAAAATCAAAGATGCCAAAAGCGCGGCCCCTGCGCGGAATGCGTTTATGGAGAAAGTGATCAATGACTCGGCGGAAAAAGTACGATGCGAACTTACCGCGCAATCTCACCTATCGCCATCGCTATAAATCATACTATTGGCGCAATCCGCTAACAGGGAAAGAAATCCCGTTAGGCCAAATCTCCCGCAGAGAAGCCGTTTCACAATCTATCGAGGCCAATAATTATGTTGAGCAAAACTACTCTCCTGTATTACTACTGGAAAAATTGAAAGGCACACAAGAGTACACAATGACCTCCTGGCTTGAACGTTACGATGTCATATACAAGCGCAGAGAATTGGCAGTGAACACTTACAAAGTTCGCAAGGGGCAAATAGCCATGATCAGCGAAAAGATGGGCAATATGGTTCTGGCTAAAATCACCACTCGTCACGTTGCTGAATTTCTAGAGTTTTGGGTGGCACAGGACAAAAAAACTATGGCCGCTACTATGCGGTCAGTGTTGTCTGATATTTTCCGAGAAGCGATTGTCGAGGGCCATATAGATAATAATCCAGTGACACCGACACGCTCAGCTAAACCGGTGGTGAAACGTGAGCGCCTGGAACTGGACCAGTATCTCGCTATTCGTGAGGTCGCTGACACATTACCGGCGTGGTTTGGGCTATCAATGGATCTGGCGCTAGTCACTGGCCAACGGCGTGAGGATTTATCTCTGATGCGCTTTGACCAGA
>NZ_JBLWEX010000297.1:0-41871 GCF_048323875.1 Yersinia sp. LJYL362 | reverse complement strand
ATGGCGACAAAGTTACCGCAATCCCGTCTGACTTTGTCACCGTAGCCAGCACTGATACCTGCCCGTTTGCCATTATGGCTAACGAAGAAAAACGTTTTTATGGCGTGCAGTTCCACCCTGAAGTGACGCACACCAAGCAAGGTCAACGCCTGCTGGAGCGCTTTGTTCTGGATATCTGTGCTTGTGAAGCACTGTGGACTCCGGCCACCATTATTGAAGATGCTATTGTGCGTTTGCGTGAGCAAATCGGTGAAGACCACGTCATTCTTGGTCTGTCCGGTGGTGTTGACTCATCCGTGACCGCAATGCTGCTGCACCGTGCCATTGGTAAACGTCTGACTTGTGTGTTTGTTGATAACGGCCTGCTGCGTTTGAATGAAGCGGATCAGGTGTTGGAAATGTTCGGCGATAAATTCGGCCTGAACATTGTTCATGTGGCAGCAGAAGATCGTTTCCTGACGGCACTGGCTGGTGTTGATGAACCAGAAGCCAAACGTAAAATCATTGGTCGCGTGTTTGTTGAGTTATTCGACGAAGAAGCCTGTAAGCAAGAACAAGTTAAATGGCTGGCACAGGGCACTATCTACCCAGACGTGATTGAATCCGCTGCATCTGCCACCGGCAAAGCGCATGTGATTAAATCGCATCACAATGTGGGCGGCTTGCCTAAAGAGATGAAACTGGGTTTAGTTGAACCGCTGAAAGAGCTGTTTAAAGATGAAGTGCGTAAAATCGGCCTCGAACTGGGCCTGCCATACGACATGCTATATCGTCACCCATTCCCAGGCCCAGGTTTGGGTGTGCGCGTTCTCGGCGAAGTGAAAAAGGAATATTGTGATTTACTGCGCCGCGCGGATGCTATCTTTATCGAAGAGCTGCATAAAGCAGATTTGTACAATAAAGTCAGTCAGGCCTTTACCGTGTTCCTGCCAGTTCGTTCTGTCGGAGTGATGGGCGATGGTCGTAAATATGACTGGGTTGTCTCTCTGCGTGCGGTTGAAACTATTGATTTCATGACAGCACATTGGGCGCATTTGCCATATGACTTCCTGGGGCGTGTTTCAAACCGCATCATTAATGAAGTCAATGGTATTTCCCGCGTAGTTTACGATATCAGCGGTAAACCACCTGCCACAATTGAGTGGGAATAAGCCTCTCTAATAAGGTATTGTTTCTAATCTAAATGAAGCCTCCGATATTTCGGAGGCTTTTTTATGTTGGTCATAAGAAAAACAGTAATTATGTTTTTATCTTTTAATGTAAATAAAAAATGAATTAATTTTTCACAGATTGTTCTTTTAAGTTGTTTATGTGTGTGTGAGTATAAAAAAGTTAATTATTGCACATCGGGTCATGCAAAAAAATAGCATGTTTCTGCTTGCTTATTTTAAAAGGTGAAGCATGAATATCAATAATCAGATTAATAAGGTATTTTATGCATTAATTTTTATTTCATACAGTTCAATGTCTAATCATTTTGATGAGGATAATGTCTGTTTTTACTCTAATGATGGTTATATAGAAAAAGGAGGAGCAAAGAAGTTTTGTGTGCCATATTATACTGAAGATGAATGGTTATTTAGTCAGTGGAACAATAATATAGCCTCTATTAAAATACCATTAAATCTCCAGGTTGATGTCTTTAGTGATTTTTCATTTACGGGGAAATCGGCATCGCTTTATAAAAGCACCAATTCTGCTGAATTGGAAAAGTACGGCTTGATATCTGATATAAGTTCTTATCGTGTTTTACCTAAAAAATTGTACTCCAGTAATAATCGAATTATTTTTAACTATCATTCTCATCTGTTTCCAGAAAGGTATCTCAACTACAATTATTATTTGAGCCGCGGGCACAGTATTCTTTTAAGTAGAAAGGATCAACCTATAGATATCGACAGTCAAAGTTCCTCTGTCTTTTATAGCCACGCAGGGCAGATCATGACCGCTTTTTCTGGGCAAGGGTTTGATCGTAACCTCTATTGTTTGTTTCCGGCCGATCGTAGGAAGGGCAATTTAGCTGCTGATGTGACATTTAGCTATTGCGATATAGGAAATAAAGGGCAGGTTTGGTTCCCTCAAAAAATAAAAGATCAGACAGTGCTGGTTAATAAAGGCACGGGCACGGCTCTGTCATTAGATGAGCAGGGTTTTTATGTGAGTTTACATTCACGACCCAATGTGATGAATCATCTGTTTGGCCGAGGAAATCAAAGTTATCATTCTGAGGTTGAAATTAACGAAAATACAATATGGTTTGATGAACCCTACATTGATAATATGAAGTCATCTGCGGTAAGACCTTTCCTTCAATATAAAGAGACGTTTGAAGCATTAAATGATTCCGGCCATAGAGATGTTATAGTTAATCATTTAGATAAAGCCGATGATATTAATATCTATTTTGGCGGAGATAAAATAGGTATGCATATTTACTACAATGCAGAGACCAAATCTTTAATTTCTTATAATAAATACAGTGATGAACAGAAATTAAAAGAAGCATCATGCCTTTCATTAATTAATAACCCAGTAGCGCAGGGGCATGACTTACCACTCAATTTCACTTATAACCGTAGTAGCTATAGTGATAACGCAATTGAATATCGCTGTGATAATGGTATTGCTTATAATAAATATACACATAGGTGGAATTTTATAACAGATGATCAATATAATTTTTTAGTTAATGGACATGAAAATAAAGTACTACACTTTTATATTAATGAAAACCCACAGAAGATAAATTTCAGAGGCGGCGTTATTGGTCCGAAAGTGGGTGAGCATATTGGCCAGGCGATTAATTTTAGTGATCGAAAACCACAGGATGCAATATCCATTAATAGCCTGGCTTTAGCCCATATTCTTGAGATGGAAAAAGGCATTTGCGAGTTAAGTGCCGCTCAAGATAAAAATAATACCCCGTGTGGAGGGACAAACACCCGTTGGTCTTCAACTGATTATCAGGTACTAAATACTGACCTCAGCCGTGACTATATCCCTTGGTTGTTATCACAAATAGCGCATAGATTGCATATAAATGAATGGACTGGTGAATTGGCGGCTTTCCTGCAAAAGGTTGAAGCGCTGGAGATGCTTTTTGAACAGAAGAGGAATCAGCCAGCCGATAAACCAGCATTGGAGCAAACAAAAACACTATTGATCGAGTTTTTGCAGATTTATGGCTCCGATGAATACACCAAAATTTGGCATCAGGCCGCTTATGTCCTAAATCGAGTCGATGTATTAATCGAATGGGGGAATAACTAGCCACCATAGTTACAAAATGTGACGTGCATCACATTTAACTTTACCCTCTCATTGAGGGATGTATAATCTTGACGAATCTTTACAACTAAACTAAATGTTTAACATATTTATCTTATAACTCACATCGCCATCAGGCGGGAAGTCCATTCATTACTAGTCAAGATTGCCACTGCCGCAGGGTGTTTCATACGGCAGTTTAGCTCGCAGTAACCCGCATCTGTTAACGCCATGCCGATAGCATGTCCATTTATTCAACAGATGAATACTGTGCGCGTGCTCTTTTGTGGAGAAAAAACATGTCGGTAACTCGCTCTGCGATACCTCAGCTGCGCGGTATTTCGCGTCGTCGCCTGCTAGGTTATGTCGGTGTCGGGCTGGTCAGCAGCCTGATGAACCCCCTCTCTTTGGATGCTTTCGCAGCATCAACTCAAACTTCGCCGCAGAACTTTGAAAGATTCATGTTGGTTTCCCGCGCACTGACGGGTAAACGCCAGCTTAATGCGCAGGTTGGTCAGCGAATCTATCAAGTATTGCTTGGTAAAATCGGTGGTTTTGACCAAAAACTCGCCTTATTACAACCTCTGCCCGCTGGTGAGCCTCATCAATGGCTGCCATTACAGCAGCAGATTGCCCGGCAGATCTTGCAAGGTTGGTATGTGGGTGTCATTGGTGAAGGAACTGATGCGGCAGTTATCAGTTATGAAAATGCGTTGATGTTCGATGCGGTATCCGATGTGTTGGTTATTCGCTCTTATTGCCCGAATAAACCCGGATACTGGGCTGCAAAGCCTGATGTCGCCTTATAATTTTGGAGAATACATTTATGGCTGACACACTCAAGGCGGATATCGTCGTTATTGGTTCGGGCGTTGCTGGCGGCTTGGTTGCGCATCAACTGGCGATGGCTGGCAAATCAGTATTGGTACTAGAAGCTGGCCCACGCCTTTCGCGCTGGGAGATTGTGGAAAACTTCCGCAATCAGCCCGACAAATCAGACAATATGGCACCTTACCCCTCAACTTCTTATGCCCCTCATCCAGAATCTAACCCTAATAATAACTATCTGATTCAAAAGGGCGAACACCCATACGATGTCCAATATATTCGTGCGGTAGGGGGTACCACCTGGCACTGGGCAGCATCAGCCTGGCGTTTCCTGCCGAATGATTTCAAGCTAAAAACAATCTATGGCGTTGGGCGCGATTGGCCAATTGATTACGCGGCGTTGGAAAAATGGTATTTACGCGCAGAGCAGGAGTTAGGGGTTTGGGGGCCGAGTGATGAAGATCTTGGCTCACCGCGCAGCGCACCTTATCCAATGGCACCGCTGCCACTGTCGTGGAATGAACAACGCATTAAAACCGTGCTAAACAGTCACACTTTTAATGGTAGCAAATTTGATGTTGTGACCGAGCCGGTGGCGCGCAACAGTCGCCCTTATGATGGCCGTCCCACCTGTTGTGGCAACAATAACTGCATGCCAATTTGCCCGATAGGGGCGATGTATAACGCCATTACCCATGTTGAAAAAGCCGAGCTTGCAGGTGCTATTATCCGCCCACAAGCCGTGGTTTATAAACTGGAAGTCAATGACCAGCAGCAGATCATCGCTGCCTTATTTAAGGATGCGCAGGGTAATGAGCATCGCGCTGAGGGTAAGTATTTTGTGCTGGCGGCCAATGGTATTGAAACGCCAAAACTGATGCTGATGTCCACCAGTGATAAAAATCCGCTTGGGGTTGGGAATAGCTCCGATATGGTTGGGCGCAATCTGATGGATCACCCAGGCACAGGCGTGACCTTTATGGCTAATGAACCGCTATGGCCGGGGCGCGGCCCGCAGGAAATGACCTCTTTGATTGGTTTTCGAGATGGTGCATTTCGATCCGAATATGCGGCGAAAAAGATTCATTTATCCAACTTGTCCCGCACTGATCAGGTCACAATTGAGTTACTCAAGCAGGGGGAATTGCAGCTTGGGCCTCAGTTGGATGCGAAAATCCGCGATCGGGCAGCGCGCTTTGTGCAGTTCGATAGTTTCCACGAAATCCTACCGCATGTAGAAAATCGCATTATTCCCAGCCCGACCGAGAAAGATGCCATCGGAATTCCGAAGCCAGAGTTTTACTATGCGATGGATGATTATGTGCGCAAAAGTGCGGTGCACACTCAGGAAGTCTATGCCGAGGCAGCCAGATTGATGGGCGGCACAGAAGTGCAGTTCCACAATAACTTCGCCAATAATAACCATATTACGGGCACCACTATTATGGGTAATGACCCGAAAGATTCAGTGGTGGACAGTGATTGCCGCACCCATGACCACAAAAATTTGTTTATTGCCAGCAGCAGCGTGATGCCAACTGTCGGTTCGGTTAACTGTACTTTGACGATTGCCGCGCTCTCTCTGCGTATCGCTGAAACACTCAAGGCCGAGGTGTAATATGAAAAAGCAAACCTTGGGTCGCTCAATGAAATTCCTGTTTATCGCATTCGGATTAGCTGTGGCCGGATATGCCAGTGCAGATGCTAATTTAATTGCGCGTGGTGAATATCTGACTAAAGCCGCGGACTGCGTGGCTTGCCATACTACCAAAGAGGGTAAACCCTTTGCCGGTGGATTAGCCTTTAAAACCCCGATGGGCACCTTATATTCGCCGAATATCACCCCCGATAAAGAAACCGGAATTGGCAGTTGGACGGATGAGGAGTTTTTGCGCGCATTACATGAAGGTAAAGGTAAAAACGGCGAAAATCTCTACCCTGCATTCCCTTACACCTCGTATACCTTGCTGACGGATGATGATGTTAAAGCGATTAAAGCTTATTTGTTCAGCTTGCCAGCGGTGCATCAGCCGAATCGTGAGAATGACATGCCGTTCCCATTCAATCAGCGCTGGGGGTTGTGGTTCTGGAATCTGGTGAATTTTGAGGGGCAGCGCTTCCAGCCCGATACCAGTAAGGATGCACAATGGAATCAGGGGGCTTATTTTGTTGAAGCGCTCGGGCACTGCGGTGAATGTCATACCCCGCGTAATATCACTATGGGGATGAAAGACAGCAAAGCCTATTCTGGTGCCGATATTGATGGCTGGACAGCATTCAATATTACCTCAGACCCACATGCTGGAATAGGTGGCTGGAGCCAGGAGCAGGTGGTGCAATATCTGCGTAGCGGCCATGTTGATGGTAAAGCGCAAGCTGCCGGGCCGATGGCGGAAGTCATTGAAAACAGTACGCGCCACCTAACTGACAGTGATCTGAATGCGATGGCGGTATATTTGCGCACGCTGAAACCATTGAATCCCGATGATGAGACCAAGAGTCGCTCGGATTGGGGGCAGTCGGCAACCAGTGTTAATTCCTTACGCGGCATGCCTTTCACCGCAGATAACAACACCGATGGTGCGCGTTTGTATCTGGGGAATTGCGCCAGTTGCCACAGTTTTACCGGTGAGGGGGTGAAAGACGGTTATTATCCATCATTGATGAAGAACTCGGTGGTCGGAGCAGCCACGCAAAATAACCTGATCAATGTGATTCTTCACGGTGTGGCGCGCAAAACTAATGATGGCGAGGTCTTTATGCCCGGTTTTGCCAATACATTAACGGATGAACAGGTGGTTAGTTTGAGTAATTATCTGTTGCAGCAGTTTGGCCAACCCACTTTGAATATCAAAGCTGAGGATGTTAAAGCATTACGTGAAGAGTAATTAATAAATAAAGATAAGGGAGCTTCGGCTCCCTTAATATATAGTTACCCTTCAGGGAAATATTTATTCATAAACGTCATTAAAATATCCAATTTTTTCTCCATGAAATGATTTTTTTATATGGATGGTTATTCCAGTACTCGTGCTGGCTAGCTTTATACACATGAGTATTATCCCCATCAGTTTCGTGTTTTGAAATTTTATTATGATAGGCTGTAAAATCTAACTTTCCACTATCACTTATTACTTTTTGTATATCATCAAGTTTAAAATTTTTAGAGAAGTCAAGGACTAAATTTGACGCGAATTCAAGGGATTTCTCTTCGCTAAGTAAAAAATACTCACTGTCAGAGTTGTACGATTTAGAATCAAAAGTGAGAATTATATATTTTAATATTTCTTTTTCTAACATGCTTTTTTCTTTGTTGTTGGCATGGTCATATTTATATTTTAATTCTTCAATTGAATGGCTGGCTAAAATATCCTCTGTGGGTCGAGTGTAAAGGATTGTTGATGATGGTGCTATAATATTTTCATTCGTTACTTTCATAAATATAACCTATTTAATATTGGCAGGGGTAAGAGTGGTTGTATATGGGTTTATTTTAAATATATACAATAAAAATATAATCAGTAAATTACCTGATTTTATTTGTATTCTACAAATATCAATATTATCCTTATTTAATCTTTTCATTATGCCAATGCATTAATATATAGTCGCCATCTTTACTCTTACCGGAGGCAATTGCTACCCAGTTTTGTTTGCGATAAAACGCCAGAGCTTGCTGGTTTTTTGCCAGGCACTTTAATGAGCCATGAGAAGTAAATAGCTGTTGTGCTGCCAGTAATAAGGCCTTACCCACCCCAAGATGCTGTGCTTTAGGATCAACAAACAGGTTATGCAGGAAATTCTCCTCCGTATATATGGAGGCAAAACCAAGGTGGTCATCGCCATCAATCGCCACCAAAATGGTTTCCCCCAGAGTGGAGCGGTCAAAATCCTCCAGACGAAAACGTTCCTCATCCAGCCAGCTAAACGCGGCCTGACGTGATGCCAAATACAACGTGCGCAGAAATGGTCGGTCACTCTCTTGATACTGACGAATCTGGATGCTCATGCTTCGGTTATATCTCCAAGACTGCGGGGTTGACCATAGGTTTGGTTAATACATTATTGATCTTCTATCACCTGCCCGTGATAATAACAATTCTGACTCGGGGTGCCTGCCACAAATCGTGGTATGGCTGAGATATTACCCGTATTACCTGATCTGGATTATGCCAGCGTAGGGAAGTGTATTAATGAAGCGTATCAATGCGTTAACTATTGCCGGAACTGACCCTAGCGGCGGTGCCGGTATCCAGGCTGATCTGAAAGCCTTTTCTGCATTACAGGCCTACGGCACCAGTGTTATCACTGCTTTAGTGGCGCAAAATACCCGTGGTGTGCAGTCGGTCTATCCTATCGAACCGGCTTTTGTTGCCACCCAATTAGATTCTGTCCTCAGTGATGTGCGTATCGATAGCGCCAAAATCGGCATGTTGGCAAATGCGGAAATTGTCGATATTGTCGCCACGCAATTGCGCCGTTATCCCATCCCATTTGTGGTATTAGATACCGTGATGGTCGCCAAAAGTGGTGATCCATTGCTGGCACCGCAGGCAGTAGATGCAGTGCGTCGTTTACTGCTCCCGCAGGTTGATTTGATTACACCTAATTTGCCGGAAGCCGCGGCACTGCTGGATTGCCAGCCCGCCCATAATGAGCAAGAAATGCGTCAGCAGGGGCGAGCACTGTTGGCCTTAGGCTGCCAGGGAGTATTGATGAAAGGCGGGCATTTGAGCGGCGAAGAAAGCCCGGATTGGTTGTTTACCGCTCAGGGGGAACAGCGCTTTGTGACGCGCCGGGTTAATACCCGACATACCCACGGCACAGGTTGCACCTTGTCGGCAGCACTGGCGGCATTACGGCCACGATATGCCAATTGGCCAGATACCGTCAGTGCAGCTAAAGACTATCTGCAAGGGGCGCTGGAACAAGCCGATACCCTTGAAGTGGGGCAGGGGATCGGGCCGGTCCATCATTTCCACCGCTGGTGGTAATGCCCTTCGCCCTTGAAGCCGCAGGGGTGTTAACTGTGCTCACACACTAGAATTTGTTTTTTATGCCAGTAAATAGCGCTGTGTCATGGCAAACATCGCGATGGCCCGCTGCAAATGATGGGCGTCAAAACGATTAAGTAGGTAACTTTCAGTCCCTTTACGTGGGCGAATGCACAGCAGCAACTTTGGCTCGCCGGCCTCATCTTTTATGAGATCGAACAGATAGCTGCCAATCTCTTTTTCATTTTCTCGCCAGGAAATTTGTATCGCGGGTAAGGGGTTATCGACCGTAGGTTGCCTGACGGCAAAAAAGTAATCGCCTGCCCAGAAACCGGTATAATTGCCATCAGCTTGCAAATGTTTGGTGCGAAAAATAGGGGCCGCAGCGAGTTGGTTAATGGCACCCAAGGTTATTTCTCGATGTGCTTGCTGCCACAACGGCACATCATTTTCGATTTGCCAGCAGGCCGCGCCCAGATAATCATTCAGCTCGCGCCAATCGTCATCAAGTTGCTGACGTAATTCCTCTTCGAGGATATTACGATATTGCTGCATGCCACTGGGTTGATCGCCCAAAGTTTCGTAAGTTATCAGTTCCATGGTGCGCGGCTTGCGACGAAAACTCATCCATAACACCATCTTAGGGATGCGAAACTCAATTGACTGAATACTCAGCCGATAGCGATCCCCTTTGTTCAATACAAAACCGTTGGCGGTACCGCGCTTGTTTTGATAATTACGTATCACCACCACGCTATTTAGCCCCATCCAACCGGTGACGTAATGCTCACTATCAGAATTGGCAACATCCAGATCGATGACCATTTGAACGATTTTATCGCTCTCGAGCTTGTCTAGCGGATGGGCATCCCCGGCGGAGTAATACAGTTTTTCGGGGGCTTCGGGTAATTCAAGGGTCAACATGACATGGCCTTTTTCGGGGTAACGATTAACTCATCATCTGGTTTATAGCTTACCTCAAGCTGTCATACAGATTGCGCTATAACGAGAATTAAGATGAAAATTCGTGCTATGGATCAACTTTTTCTACAGTTGGGGGTCATAGACAGGCAAACTCATGCACGTCTGCAAATTTGTTGTATAGAGGCTAGTTCAATATTCGGCGAGTATACCCGTCATACTTCAAGCTATTTAGAGTATATATTCATCAGATAATAAGGATTTTCGATAATGAAAGGCCATAAAACCCTCCATTGTCTTGTTACTGCGACGATACTCAGTGCCAGTTCCTGGGCTTTCGCGCAACCTGCGACAAATGTTGCTTTAGTGTCTGCAAGTTCAACACCTGCAAGTTCAGCGCCTGTTCAGCCCACACCAGCTAAACCCCTGCCTACCACAGCAGATTTACTGCAACAGCCAGTGTATAAAAATAGCTGGCAAAAAATGGTGAAAAGCCAAAAAAACTTACCTGCATGGGCGCGTAAGGGGGTCGGGACATCTGCGCCGTATGAGGTGATAAATTGGGAAGGGCAGCAGTATAAAGTGGGGCGGATTTGTAAACCCCATGATTGTAGTAATAATTTTATGTGGGTTGCCTTTAGCCGGGATGAAAAACAAGTCTGGCAGGCATGGGGGATGCGTGTTTCGGTTGACGACAAGCCAGAGGCGCTAGATGCCCCGAGTCAGTTCGCCACTTATCAATGGTTGGGACGCCCGAGCGAGAGTATTCAAACTATGTTGAAAAAGCAGTTAGAGCAAGACCCTAACTGGCACTGATGGTTGATTGTTTTCAAGTTGCAGGAAGGCGGCAAATGAGAGCAGCCAACACACCTGCAACTTGAAAGATGACGGGGATATCAGCCAACGCCAGCCTGATGTAGATCGTGCAAGTTGATAGCACCAACCAATTTGCCATCCAGGTCAACTACCGGTGCCGCACTGATATGATGCTGATGCAGTGCTTCTAATGCTTCACCGGCACGCCATTGTTCTGGCAATCGGAAACCTGGGCGGGTAATCGCGCCTCCGAGCTGCTGCTGTAGCGTGCCTCCTTTGACCAACCAGCGGCGCAAATCACCATCAGTGAAAACACCCACGACTTTTTGGTTAGGACCACATACAGCCACCAGCCCTAATCCGGTACGGCTCAGTTCCAACATAGCTTCCATCACGCTGTCGGATTCATTTACCACTGGTAAGCGGTCACCGGTCCTCATTAGATGGTGAACTCGGTTGAGCAAGCGCGCGCCCAAACTGCCACCAGGGTGCGAGCGCGCAAAGTCTTCTGCATTGAAACCGCGATGGCGCATGAGAGCCATCGCCAGTGCATCACCCATCATCAGGGTATTTACCGCGCTGGAGGTGGGGGCCAGCCCCATCGGGCAAGCTTCATGCTCAACACTGATATCCAGTACACAGGCCGCACCCTGCGCCAGTGGCGACTCTAAACCGCCGGTGATCGCAATCACCGGAATGTGGCTGTCTGCCAGCAACGGCAGGATCAAATCCAGCTCTTTAGCGCGACCCGAATAAGAGATAAAAATCAATACATCTTGCGGCCCAATCATCCCCAAATCACCGTGTAATGCTTCGGCGGGGTGAACGAAAAAGGATGGGGTACCGGTACTGGCCAGTGAGGCAGCAATTTTTTTACCGATATGGCCGGATTTGCCAATGCCAGAAACCACCGCCTTACCGGTACAGGCCAATAATATTTCGCACGCGTGGACAAAATTATTATCCAAACGTGATAACAAACGCTGGGCTTCTGTTAGCTCAATTTCCAGTGTTTCACGGGCATAGGTAAGCAGTGGATTAGTCATCTTTATCAACCAGAATGATGTTAATGCCCATTTTCTGTAGTTCCTGCAAATACTCAGCGCTAATACCTTTATCGGTAATCAGGATATCAACGGCACTCAGAGCACAAACCACATTGGGGCTTTTACGGCCAAATTTGGAAGAGTCGACCAGCAGAATGATGCGACTGGCGGCATGACACATAGCAGTACTGACATGATAAACTTCGTTAAACGTGGTGACACCAGCATTAAGATCAACACCATCTGCACCAATAAACAGTTTATCGAAACTAAATTTATCAAAGGCCGATTCTGCCAGACTGCCATGAAAAGAGGCTGAACCTTTACGGTATGTGCCGCCCGGCATCAAGATAGTCTGATTGTTATCCAGCTCGACTAATTCATTGACGATATGCAAGCTGTTGGTCATCACCGTAATATTATTGAATTTGGCCAGATGCGGCACCATTTGCAGCACAGTACTGCCTGCATCAAAAACCAGACTATCACCGTCATTAATCAGTTTACTGGCTGCTTTGGCGATTTGCTTTTTCTTCTCGGTATTAATATGTGTTTTACGGTCGATGGGTTGCTCAACATCGTCGCGATTTAACACCACCCCACCGTAGGTGCGAATAACCGCGCCTTCATTTTCAAGACTGGTTAAATCTTTGCGGATTGTGGTGCCGGTGGTCGAAAAATGGGCGGCGAGTTGATCAACAGCCGTTTTACCGTGCTGCTGGAGATATTCCAGGATAGCGACTTGTCGCTGCTTTGGTTTCATAACGATTCCTGCTCAAGTATTTCCATTGCCTCTTTTTCAGGCATAACTTTCACATGAAAAAGAATAACTTTCATTGTGAAAATATCATGATTTCGGTTTAATCGCTAATGATAGTGCAGTTTGACATGCTGTATCCGTAGGGAAGATCACATCCGGGATTAAATCCTGCTGATGTAACCCATGAAGGTGCGCTAATGTGCGTGGGCGGGCAAAAACACTGATTCCTCGCATGATCATGCTGTCACTGACACGCATGTTTTCATCAAAAGCCAGCGCCATCACTACTCTGGGTTTAAAACGCCCGCCAGAACGTCCAACACCGACCGATTTACCGTGCTGACAAAGCCGATCAAAAGCACGGTTAAACCGATTGATTTGCCACCATCCAAGTAAGATTTGCAGTACCCAGGCGATGATGACAATGCTAATTAGTGCGGATGTAGGAGACATGATTTACCTTTTTGTCTTGGCACTGCAGCAGTGTTAGCTGCCTTTGGCAAGTTGGCACCCAAATCACTGGTGCGAGTCAGTGATTTGGGCTTGATACCAACAACTTTAAAACATCACTTGCCCGCCGGTGATGTTAATTGATTGGCCAGTACAATAGGCGGCTTTATCACTGGCGTAGAACAACAGGGTATTGAGTACATCTTGATAATCGCAACCACGTTTTAGTGGCACTTTATCGGTATAATATTTTTCAACTTCTTCCGGTTTGATGCCCAATTTGGCGGCATACTGCGGTAAAAGTGACTGGAACATCGGCGATTTCAACAGATTTCCTAACATCAGCGAATGGACGGTGATGCCGTAATCAGCTAAATCCAGTGCCAGCGATTGTGTCAAACCCACACCACCAAATTTAGCTGCACTGTAACCGGAGTTGTGCTTGCTGCCCACTTTACCTGATTTGGAATTGATTTGGATGATACGACCAGCAATTCCATCACGAATCATTAGTCGGGAGAACTCACGAGCACATAAGAAGTAACCGACCAGGTTCACTTGCAGTGAGCGGTCAAAATCATCCAGAGGGAAATCAGTGATAGGTGCTGCCTTGGCAATACCCGCGCTGTAAACCAGTAAATTGGTTTGATGGAAACGCTGATCGACTGCTTTTGCCAGCATTTGTACGCTGTTTTCATTGGTGGCATCAACCTGGAAACCTTGTGCGCTGTCTGCACCATATTCGGCATTAATCTGATCAGCAACTAACTGTGCGTTGCCGGAATTCAAGTCAGCAACAGCCACTTTATAACCTGCTTCGGCCAGACCATGGCACAAAAATGCACCCAGAGTTTGCCCACCACCAATCACTACTGCTACTTGTGTCATACACACCTCCAAAAATAAATTAACGAATAAATTTCAATGCACTGCCGACCGGAACATCGGTCGGTGTCGGGCCAATGACATGAATGGAGCCAGGAAATTCAGGCTGCTCATCACCGTTAAAACGGATGGTGATATGGCCTAGCTCACGCAGATTTTGCGTCGCCACTTCACCCACGGCGGTGATGACATAGCGCGTCTCGGCCAATTCCATAATGTTGCCTGCCTGTAATTCCCCATCGGTATCGCTGTGCTGGTGGATAAAACAGAACTCTTCAATATCTTTCGGTGCCCCTTCGCGGAAGGTGATGAGCATGTCATCCAACAGCGCCTCCCGGGCGCTGTCTCCGATATTGATAATGGTTGTCTGGTAAATAGTATTCATACGTACATCCTTAACCGTTGAATGTATTACAGAAAATCTAGTGCTTCTGTCTTATTGATAATGTCTTACTGATAAATAAAGGCGGATGCTGCCCAGGCGATCAATACGGTCGGCGCACCTGTCAGGAAGCGGCCAACCAACACTGATGGCACCCCGACACGCACGGTATCTTGCTTCGCTTCAGCCAGTGATAGGCCTACCGGGATGAAGTCACATGCCGCTTGAGCATTAATCGCAAATAAAGCTGGCAGGGCTAATTGTGGTGGGATATTCCCCAAACCAATTTGAACCCCAACCAATACACCGATAACTTGTGCAATAACGGCCCCTGGGCCTAAGAACGGTGACAGCAGCGGGAAGGAGCAGATCAGCGCCAAGAGCACTAATCCAATCGGGCTGCTGGCCAGTGGTGTCAAACCGTGGGCAATAAAGTCACCCAAACCAGATGCCATGATGATGCCGATTAATGCCGAGACGAAGGCCATAAACGGCAGGATGGTTTTCAGTACAGTATCAATGGTGTCGCGGCCTGACTGGAAGAATACGGCAACCACAGAGCCCATGCCCATGCCTACTTTTGCCAACAAACCGTCACTTTGCTCAGTGATTTTCTTCGTTGTGTCGTAATCACGGCCACCTTTGGCGGTGTTTGCTGCTGCTTGCGGTGCAACTTCTACTGCGGGTTCTGTTTGTGCAGTTGCGCCATCAGTTTTGCTGATTTTATGGATATTTTTTTCACGCACACCGGAAACATAGATATCTTCCAGTATGTATTTCGCCATCGGCCCTGATTGGCCGGTGGAATGGATGTTGACGGTTGGTATACGCCGTTTCGGATACAGGCCGCAACGCAGGGTGCCCCCACAGTCAATAATGGCGACAGCGATCTCTTCAGCAGGCGGTTCGCCTTCTTTGAATCCGTCAACCGCTTCCCAACCCGTCAGTTCGCTAATGCGGTCAATAATGGCTGGACGGGTACCCGCGGTGATATAAACAATTTTTTTACCGGGGACGATTGGCAACTCTAATGGGCCACCCCAACCGCCTTCGCCTTTTTCAATCCGGATAAATTCACTCATGATCTGCTCCACACAGTATGTATTTGAATTACATATTAAAGTTGTACGTTACGATCCAGGCGGATGCCCATTTTGCGTTCGAAAATGGATGTCGTCAGGTCAGTAATCCAGCCGCGGAAGAAGTTGGTAACCATCCCGACCAGGAAGTAGCTAACCGCCAGCGGGCCTAATGGCAGACCCAGAGTGGTTAAGCCACTGGCTATACCGAGGTAAACGAACAACTCGCCCGGGTTAATGTGTGGGAACAAACCATTCATTGAGTGACAGCTATAAGATGCGGCTGCGTAATAACTTGGCTTGTATTTTTCTGGCATAAAACGCCCAAGACTTAATGTCATTGGGTTACAGAATACAAAGGTACCAATCACTGGCAGTAACAGATAACGCGACACGGGGTTACCCGCGCAACGTTGTGCCAATCGCTCAATTCTGTCCTGACCGACAAACTTGATCAGTGCATTCATGATGACTAACAAACTAATTAACAAAGGTAAAATCCCGGTGACCATTCCAACAAAAACTTCTCCCCCTTTTTGGAAGAGTCCGATAAACCACTCGGCTCCATGGGTTATAAGTTCAATCATTCTTTTTCTCCTGTAATCGAGGTTATGGCTGTTTTTATAATCTTTTGTTATCAAAAGAGATTTAGTGTTCCGCCTGCTAAAGCGGTTGCAAAACACTGAGGTATCAGAATGAACTTCAGCATCTTGTTTGTCGCCATGTGCACTACCATAATCATTTTTTAGATCTATTTATTGCATATAGATCACACTTTGAAAGATAAACCTTTCAAAGTGAATATTAAAAATAAAAGAAAATTGAATTGAAATGAAAGATTTTACTGTGGAAAATGCAGCTACTTTAACGATTTTTTGGATGATACAGGGGAGGTGATGAAGCTGTAATGGCAATAAAATCTAGGATATTCATGGGCTAATCATTGATAGCCCATGTTCAGGTCTTTAGCCTAACAACTCGCAATTGGGAGGTAAGCGGCACTGGATAGCATTAGGAATAACCTCAATACGAAAGTTTTTTCCTGACAACGGTTCGCCATCCAGATTAAAAGTGATGTCATGGGGAGCGGTGATTTCGAGCCAGGGCAAAGTGGTCTCAATCACGTTTTTGTTTTTCTCACCACTAAAGACACTGGTCAGCAGGGCGGGAAGCAATTCTTCAGCAATCAACAAACGTAATTGCAGCAGACCATCATTAATCAGTGCATCGGGGCAGAGAGGTTGCCCGCCACCGGCTTGCCTACCATTACCAATCCCTATGACTAAGGCATCACCCGACCATTCAAAGCCAGGACCACGAATTTCACAACTATCAGCTTTAATCGTATCCATGCGCATTAAGCCATGAATAAAGTAAGACGCGCCCCCCAACACGGCTTTGAGTTTCTCGGGGGTCTCGGTGGTAATGCGAGTACCAAAGCCACCTGTCGCCATATTGATGAAATAGTGTTTGTCATTCACTTGTGCTAAATCGATGGCAACCGCTCGTCCTTTAATTGCTAACTGTAATGCGTTGTCTATTTGCAGAGGAATACTGCAACTGGTGGCAAAATCATTGGCTGTGCCCAGTGGTAGAATACCCAAACTGGGGCGATTAGACTCAGGTAATGCCATTAGCGCACTGGCTACCTCATTGATAGTGCCATCCCCCCCGCCAGCAATGATCGTCTCAACTGCCAGTACCGCTGCTTCATTGACATAGCGTTTTGCATCACCCTGTTCCCAGGTCACGCGAACATGGAGAATCACCCCCTCATCACGCAAGTTTCTGACTGCATTGCGAACATCTTGATTACCCGCTTCTTTACCATTCAGGATGAGAAGGGTATGTGGCATTGAGGTCATAACTTGCTCCAGATCATTTCTTCAATAAGAGTAACAGTAACCCATACTTGTTTATTTTATCTATCAAATTATTCAAGAAATAACGCAGAATATCAGTAATAGTTTGCCATAATAAAAATAGGTTTTATTTTTACTGAAATATTTATTTGGCGAAGATAAATTTTATTTCGAATGGGCTATTTGTGATAAGGGGCTATTCTTATTATTATCTAATGCCCTAACAAGAATCATTAATAATAAAAAATGGTGAAAATAACCTATAATCAATAGGTTGTTGAATAAAAAAGAAAAGGCCAGCCCAAGGGAGATTGGGCTAGCCAAGGAGGTGGTTCCTAGTCTTGCTTTAAAACTTTTTTAGTTCTTGATTGTACTCGAGCTATCCTACCCCAGTGTTATTATAATTGATGTGATCCATTTCTAATATTTGCTAAAAATGCCATCCTGACGATGGCACTATTTTTTTATTGCTTATCGTTACGCTTTTTCATGAGGATTACGGCTATTTGTCCCGTTCAGATTCCGAATCAACAAGCCATATTCCACATTAATATCCTCTGGGATCGGCAAATACATGATATGCCCGTTACCCGGAGCGACATCTGCCGGTTGGCCCTTTTTATCTTGCATACTTTCAAGGATAAACTGGATATTACCGTTGGGGGTCATCAGCTCAACACTGTCACCGACTGAGAATTTGTTTTTGACGATCACTTCCGCCAGTCCATCACGACGTATACCGGTAAATTCGCCGACAAATTGCTGACGTTCTGAAACCGAATAACCATATTCGTAAGTTTGCTGTTCTTCATGGGCATGACGGCGCAGGAAGCCCTCGGTGTAACCACGATGAGCCAGCCCTTCCAGTGTGGTGAGCAAAGTTGGATCGAAAGGCTTACCGGCCACTGCGTCATCAATTGCACGGCGATACACCTGTGCGGTACGAGCACAATAATAGAATGACTTAGTCCGGCCCTCAATTTTCAGCGAATGCACCCCCATTTTGGTGAGGCGCTCGACATGCTGAATTGCGCGCAGGTCTTTCGAGTTCATAATGTAAGTGCCGTGCTCATCTTCCGACGCCGTCATATATTCACCAGGGCGCTGGGCTTCTTCTATCATAAAGACTTTATCGGTAGGGGCACCGATACCCAATGTCGGCTCGACATTCTTAACAGCAATTGGCTGATGAATATGCACAATATTGCCAACGTCATCTTCTTTGCCTTCCTGGACGTTATATTCCCAGCGACAGGCATTGGTGCAGGTTCCTTGATTCGGGTCGCGCTTGTTGATGTAGCCGGAGAGCAGGCAACGGCCGGAGTAAGCCATGCACAGTGCGCCGTGGACAAAAATTTCCAGTTCCATATCCGGTACTTGCGCGCGGATTTCAGCGATTTCTTCCAGCGATAATTCACGAGAAAGGATCACGCGTGTCAGCCCCATTTGCTGCCAGAATTTAACGGTCGCCCAATTCACGGCGTTAGCTTGTACCGACAGGTGGATGTCCATCTGTGGGAAAGCTTCACGCACCATCATGATCAAACCAGGGTCAGACATAATTAGGGCATCAGGCCCCATATCAATTACCGGTTTTAAATCACGTAGGAAGGTTTTCAGCTTGGAGTTATGCGGGGCAATATTCACCACCACATAGAAGCGTTTGCCCAAAGCATGGGCTTCCTGAATACCTAATGCCAGATTTTCGTGATTGAATTCATTATTACGCACCCGCAGGCTATAGCGCGGCTGTCCGGCATAAACGGCATCTGCGCCATAAGCAAAGGCATAACGCATGTTTTTAAGGGTACCGGCCGGGGATAACAATTCTGGTGTAAAAGGCGTATTGGTATTGGTTGAAGATGCTGATGAAGATGACGATACTTTTGTTAAAGACATATAACGGCTCTCAGTCTGAGTTCAAGTCAGAACCACGCCCGAGGGGGTGGTTAAAAGCCGAGGATTGTAACCTTGGCAACCATGAAAATCAGCCATCGCACAATTTTTGTAAGGTTTAAATGATCTGGATCAATTTGGACGTTTTTTGATGCTTCTTGATATAACCAGTAAATCTATATTCTGAGCAAAATAATGCTCATATTTTGACTAACTTACTTTTTTTGAGTAATATTTTGCACATATTAAGTCTATTTTCTTGTAAATGAGCAAAATATTGCTCGTGAGGTGTCTGTGGCTAAATTGATGATACAAATCTTTAATCACGGTTCTTGGCATGATGCCGCGGAACTGACTTTTGCTTCCCCAAAAAGCGGGAGACAAGGATCAGCGATATTAGGTTATGACGGCAATTATGCTATTGAGTGGATGTATCGTGATGATGAATTCAGTTGTAGCTTAAATCTGCCCGTTGAATTGGCTTATACCTATTCATCTAAGCATTGGTTTAGCTTTCTTGATGACATCATGCCCGCAGGTGCAAGTCGTCGCTATTGGGTTAATCAATTGGGGCTGCAATCGATGCCGGCAAGTGAGCAAGATTATATTTTGCTTAAAACAGGGACTATTGCACCGGTTGGTAATATGCGTATAAAAGAGGCGTTACCCGAATTGCACCCTGATAGCCAATTAAAGAATATCCGTTTTACATTGCAGGATGTCATTGAGCGCGATTCGTCATTTCTGGAATATGCTCAACAAATGGGGGCCGCAGCAGGAGGAGCAACAGGAGCTGGGGGGGAGGCACCAAAGTTACTATTATGTTGTTCAGATAACGATGAAATCTGGATAGACACCTTTCAAGATGGTATCAATAAGCAAGATACTCACTATCTGGTTAAATTTCCGCGAGGGAAACGTAGTGCTATAGATTGCGATATTCTACGTTCTGAGTACCATTTTTATCAGGAGTTAGCCAGTCTTGGCATTGAGACCATCAATACGCAGAAAATGAGATTGGTTGAAGGGGATATTTATCCTTCTTTATGGCTACCTCGCTTTGATGTTGATTGTGTTGATAATCAGCGTGTTCAGTACGGGCTTGAATCGCTTTATTCCGTCATGGATGCCCCACCGGGAAGTCACTTAAATCATTTTGATATTATTCGGACTTTAGCGCAGAAACTAACATCTCAATATCGTGTTAGTGATTTAGGCCAATCTGTAAATGTGGAAAATCTTGTTATTGAGATGATTCAGCGAGATTTACTCAATATTGCTTTTGGTAACTCTGACAATCATGGTCGTAATACCGCTTTAATTAAGCGGCATAAAGGTATTTGGCTTGCACCGATTTATGATTTTGCACCAATGAAAGCTGATCCTGAGGGAATAGTGAGAGTGACTCAATGGGGTTCTCCGTATGAAGAGGGAGGGAATTTTAATTGGCAGGCTATTATTGCTGAATTATCAGATCTTGCTGATCCCAATCGTGTTTTCATAGCATTTCAGCAAACAGCTCAAAAATTGATAGGTCTAAAGTCTCGGCTTAAAGCTCGAGGTGTGCCTGAACGTATTCTGAATATGCCGGGAATGGCTTTTGATTATCTGGATGAAAAATTACAGCGGTGGGCTCAGCTATGAAAGTTAAACTTTTGCCTGTGCAGCGTGAAGCTTTATTACTGGAACTATTGGGGCAGTTTTTCAGTGATCAGGTTTCAACGGGTCAGCTGTTGCGTCGGCTGCGAAAAGATATGCTGAATATGTCTCAAGATGAGTTCTCATCGTTGGTTAAGATTAGTAGAAGAACTTTGTCTGACATTGAGACAGATAAAGGGAGCCAAACGTTAGCTGTCCTTGGGCGAGTTTTCCGGCCTTTTGGGTTGAAAATAGGGGTGTTGCCACGTAATCAACAGATATTAAAAAAAATGCTGGAAAAAGAATTTGTAGCAACACATGAGCAGGAAAGTCTGAAATGAAAGGCGCGGTTAATAGCCCCGCGCGAGTACATTTTTAGTAGGATACTTAGGTAAAATAGCGCTATCGAATCAATAAAATTACAGCGTTAGATCTTTAATAATGGTAGTCGGGCCATTTTTCATCACTGAGGTAATACCATTTTTAGCGGCAGCTTCGGAACTGTAGGACTCACTAACACCAATAATCTGATGGTTTTTCGCTTTCAACACAAAATAAGGCTCATTTTTGGTGTTGTGTTTCAGCTCATATTGGCTTTCCAGTGGGGAGTTACTTTGCACCGATGATATGCCGTTTTCCGCCGAGGCTTTACTGGCATACATCTCACTGGTGAGAATGATCTCGCCATTACTGGCTTTCAGATTGAAATGATACTGCCCATTCTTTGCCTTCTTAATCTCATAGTGACCCGTGGCCATAATGTTTCTCCTGTTGGTGGTGGTACCTCTAATGAGTGTAGTCAATCACTGAGTCACCACCAACCTAAGATGATGAGATTAAAGTAAACGACAGATCTCTGCTTCCCAGCGATACCCCATGCCATAAACCGCGCGAATAAATGGCTTCTCTCCATCAAGTGCTTCCAATTTACGGCGCAGGTTTTTGATATGGCTGTCGATAGTGCGGTCAGTCACCACACGGTAATCGTCATACAGGTTATTCAGTAGTTGTTCGCGACTAAAAACGTGGCCAGGTTGGGTCGCCAGGATTTTCAGCAAACGAAATTCTGCCGGGGTCAGTTCCAACAGATGGCCCTGATAGCTTGCCTGGAAGCGGGACTCATCGATAAGCAGCGGCGCACTCTCACTGGGCTGTTCCCGCTGTTGCTGGCAGCGGCGCAAGATAGTTTTGACCCGAGCCACCACTTCCCGTGGGCTGTATGGTTTGCAGATATAATCGTCAGCACCAATTTCTAATCCCAATAATCGGTCAATTTCTTCTGTCTTCGCGGTGACCATCATGATTGGAACATCGGAAAAACGGCGAATTTCACGGCAAATACTGATGCCATCACTGCCGGGCAACATCAGATCCAGCAAGATAATGGCCGGAGGAGACTGGCGAACTGCGGCGACCACTTCGGCTCCATTAGTAATCCACTGAGTGCTGTAACCCGCAGCTTGCAGGTAATCGACCAATAGTTGGCCGAGCTTGGGTTCATCTTCAACAATCAATACGGTGCCTGACTGGCTGGCAGACTGAAGCGGTTCGTGCATGACATGAATTACCCTATTGAATGGAATAGGGGAAATACTACCGTAATCCGCAGACCACCCATAGGTGAATGTTCGGCGCTGATTTTCCCCCCGTGCGCCTCGACAATATTGTGACAAATCGCCAATCCCAATCCTGAGCCACCACTGGCGCGATTACGTGAGCTTTCGGTGCGATAAAAACGCTCAAAGATACGTTGTAGCTGCTCGTCGCTCAGGCCGGGTTTACTGTCCTGCCAGCGCAGCGTTAAGGTTTCTTCTTCTTGTTGTGCGCTAATGTCTAACTGGCCGCCTTCGTTGGTGTAGCGCAGGCTATTTTCCAGCAGATTGTGAAACAATTGGTTTAGCCGGTCGGGATCGCCGAACATGACCGCTTGTTCCGGAAAGTGGGTAGTGATGGTGATATTTTTGCTTTCAAAGCGGCCACGGAAGCTGGCAATGGCAATTTGCAGCAGACGGGCTGCATCGAGCTGTGTTTTACGGTAAGCCAACGCGCCCCGGTCGGAGAGTGAGAGCTGGTGTAAGTCGTTAACCAATTTGGTCAGTATCCCGACTTCAGCTTGCAGTGAAATTAACGATTCTGGTGTGGGTGCGCGGACACCATCTTGCAGTGCCTCCAGTTCACCGCGCAGTACCGCCAACGGAGTGCGTAACTCATGCGAGACATCGGCCATAAAGTCGCGCCGCATCTGCTCATTTTTCTCCAGTGAGCTGGCAAGCTGATTAAAATCTTGCGCCAAACGCCCCAACTCATCACGGCTACTGACGGCCACGCGAGCACTAAAATCACCCGCCGCCAGCCGATGAGTTCCTTCTACCAGACGTTTGACCGGGGCTAGCATGCCGCGCGATAAAATCCAGGTGGCGGCGGCAGCCAGTAAGGTCGACAGCCCGACAATAATCCAACTGGTGCGGCGCTGTTGCCTGTCAAAGTTAATATCAGCATTACGGGTTAGTTTTTCCGGCGGGGTAGACATCACCCAGCCCACCACCTGCTTATTTACCGTTATCGGCTGGCGGCTGGCTTCTTTAGGTACTCGGTCGGTACGGCCTGCCAGCAGATTATTATGACTATCGACCACCCAAAACTGAGCACGCCAGCCATGTGGCGGCATATTGCGGCTGTTATCACCACTTTGCTCAAAAGACTTCATTATCTGATAGATAATTTGGTCATTGTTGCGCAGAAAATCCCAGTTACCGTAGCGCTGATATTGTACTTCAAGCGCATCTCCCAGCATGGCAATCCTTTGTTCATTACTTTGCTTAATATAATCGATGAAACCGCGCTCAAAGCTGGCTCTAACCCCCCAATGCATAGTAATGAGCACCAGCATACAAGTGGCAAATATCGCCATAAACAGTTTTCCGGTAATGCCGATTCTCATGATATTTCCACCTGTTTTATCGGTTGGCCGCTTTCGCGGATGCGCGAGGCAGATTACGGTTAGTGCCGGTATCTGGCGGCACACGGTTAAATATCAGGGCGGGTAGCGCGATAATAATGGCCATACAGATATAGCTGTATAAGAATGCACTGTGAGTCGCCGGTGTGTTTGTGACAACTTCATTGTGAGCAAATATGCCGAGCAATATCCCCGCGGTACTGACTCCCAGACTCATGGATAACTGCATCACCATCGACAATAAACTATTGCCACTGCTGGCCAAGCGATCAGGGAGATCTTTCAACGCTAATGTATTCATTGTGGAGAAGCGCAGGGCATTGAGCATTCCCTGGAAAAATAACACGATCGGCAAAAGTAATGTCCATCCCATCAAAGCTACCAATGGGAAGCTGAGACTGACGATCGCCAGCAACAATGTGGCACTGACCAACACCCGCCGGTAGCCGAAACGGTTGACCACGCGCACGATAATTCGCTTCATGCCCATGCTGCCGATAATCATCGGAATCATCATCAAACCGGCATGGAAGGGGGTAAATCCCAGCCCGATTTGCAGGAAAACCGGTGTCATAAATGGCAACATGCCACTGCCGATACGGGCGCTCATGCTGCCTATCAGGCCAAGAGAGTAAGATTTATGGTTGAACAACCGCAGTGTGAACAGTGCTGAACTGTTACCTTTGGCATGCCACCAGTAACCGGCCAGCGCTAATATTCCACACAATACCAGACCGGCAATCGCCAGCGGCGGCAGGCCTAATCCTTTGTGTCCGTCCAGCGCCAGTGTCAGAGTTGCCATGCCGATTGCCAACATAATAAAACCGCTGATATCAAAGCGTCGGGTGCGGGTGGTGTAATTGGGCATCAACCATAAAGTAGCTAATGCGCCGACAACTCCGACGGGTAAATTGATTAGAAATATCCAGTGCCAACTGGCATATTCGACCAAAAAACCGCCCAGCGCAGGCCCGACCAATGGCCCAATCTGGCCAGGCAATGTGACGAATGCCATCGCCGACATATATTGCTCGCGCGGGACGATTTTCATCACCGTCAGGCGGCCAACCGGCACCATCATGGCACCGCCAATTCCCTGAATGACGCGGGAAGAAATCAGCTCATTCAGGGTTTCAGCTTGCGCGCACAGTAATGAGCCGAGGGTAAATAAAATAATGGCGGAGAAAAATACCCATTTAACGCCCACTCTATCCGCCAACCAGCCGCTGGCGGGTAACATCACCGCCACCGTCAGCACATAGGAGACAATTACTGACTGCATGCGCAGCGGATTCTCGCCCAAACTGGCCGCCATTGAGGGCAGGGCAGTGTTGACGATGGTGGTGTCCAGCGTTTGCATGAAGAAGCCGAAGGCCACTATCCACAGTTGCCAACGTATACCCGTCATCTTTCAACCCGCAGATGCGTTGGCTGCGCTCGCTTACCCGAATCACTTACTGGTGTAAGCTCATCGGGATTCCCTCGCTGGCCGCCTTCCTGCAACTTGAAATCTATAGGGTATTCAGCACGGTGCTGCTTCCTAAACCGCAAGTGTATTGGCTGTACTTTAAAGTCTATAGCATTTGCCATTATTCCAGTCTCATTAACGGCTTTTTGCTAAAGCGGCTGCGCAGCCGGTCAAAATAGAGGTAAACCACCGGCGTGGTATACAGGGTCAACAACTGACTCATCACCAGCCCACCGACAATGGTAATCCCCAGCGGTTGGCGCAGTTCCGCACCATCGCCGCTACTTAACACCAGTGGTAGCGCACCGAATAAGGCAGCCAAGGTGGTCATCAGAATTGGCCTAAAGCGCAATAGGCTGGCCTGGAAAATGGCATCGCGGGCGCTAAGGTTGCCATTGCGTTGGGCATCAAGGGCAAAATCGACCATCATAATGGCGTTCTTTTTCACGATACCAATCAATAGCATGATGCCAATCAGGGCGATAAGGCTAAAGGGCGCATCGAACAACTCCAGCGCCAGTAATGCCCCGACTCCGGCGGAAGGCAGTGTTGAAAGAATGGTCAGCGGGTGGACATAACTTTCATACAAAATCCCCAGCACGATATACACCGTGGCGATCGCCGCCATAATCAGCCAGAGCTGGGATTTCAAGGTATCCTGGAACACTTGCGCCGTGCCGGCAAACATACCGCGCACAGTACTCGGTACGCCCAGTTCTGTCATTGCTCGTTCAACGGCTGCCGTCGCTTCAGACAAGCTGCCGCCATCGGGCAAGTTAAATGAGATAGTCGAGGCAGCCGATAAGCCTTGGTGATTAACCGACAGCGGCGCATTAGCGGGCTGCCATTTAGCGAAATAGGACAGCGGGATAGACTGGCCGGCGCTGTTAATCACAAACATCTTATCCAGCGAACTCACATCCTGCGTATATTGAGGCGCGACTTCCATCACCACTTTGTATTGGTTCAACGGCTGATAAATGGTGGAAATCTGCCGCTGACCAAAGGCGTTATTGAGCAACGCATTGGCATCAGACACATCGATACCCAGCCGCGCCATAGTTTCTCGGTCATACGTCAGGGCCATTTCTGAGCCTTTATCCTGCTGATCGGAGTTAACATCCGCTAGCTCCGGTAACTTGCTCAAAGCAGCCCGCACTTTCGGCTCCCATTCACGCAGAGCCGCTAAATCGTCGGCTAATAACGTAAATTGATAACTGGCGTTAGATTGACGGCCGCCAACACGGATATCTTGGACTGGAGACAGGAACAGGCTGGCTCCCGGCTCTTTTGCCAATTTTCCACGCAACCGGGTAATCACTTGTTGCGCCGTTTCGCTACGTTCACTCAGTGGTTTCAATGAGATAAACATCGAGCCACTGTTGGTGCGCGAACCGCCGGTAAAGCCGGTGACATTATCGACCGCTGGGTCAGCACTGACAATTTTCATGAAATCTTTCAGTTTTTGCTGCATCGCCTGGAACGAAATACTTTGATCGGCTTGAATAAAGCCCATCATGCGGCCGGTATCCTGCTCGGGGAAAAAGGTTTTTGGAATGCTGATATAGAGCCAAACATTCAGAGCAATAGTGGAAAGCAGCACAACCATCACCCAGCGTGTATGGCCCAGCACCCAATTGAGCGAGCGGCCATAACCTTGCTGAATAGCTAGCAGCACTTTACCGAATCCACGAATACGTTGTTGTTTCCCTGTCGGTTGTGCACGTAATAAATGGGCGCACATCATCGGCGTTAGGGTTAACGAAATAACCAGTGAGATACCAATTGCCACCGACAATGTGACGGCAAACTCACGGAATAATCGCCCCGGTAATCCTTCCATCAACAGCAGCGGAATAAACACCGCCACCAGAGAAATACTCATCGACAGCACGGTAAAACCGACTTCGCGCACCCCGCGCAGGGCAGCAGCCATCGGTTTCACGCCAGCTTCTAAATGGCGAGAAATGTTTTCCAGCACCACAATAGCATCGTCAACCACAAAACCGGTGGCGATGGTCAGCGCCATCAGCGACAGGTTATTGAGGCTAAAACCGCACAAATACATGGCAGTAAAGGTGCCGATCAACGAAACCGGCACGGCGACCGCGGGGATCAAAGTAGCGCGGCCCGATCGCAGGAACAGGAACACCACCAAAATCACCAATGCTACGGCGATCACCAGTGAGCGCTCCACTTCATCCAGTGAGGCGCGGATAGTCGGCGAACGATCCTGAGCAATATTCAACTCAATCGAGGCGGGGATCGAGGCGCGCAGTGCAGGGAGTTCGGCGCGAATTCGGTCGACGGTGGCAATAATATTTGCGCCCGGCTCACGGCTGATCACCAACAGCACGGCAGGTTTGCCATCGGACATCCCGGCATTGCGCACATCCTGCACAGAATCGACGATATTGGCGACATCTTGTAGCCGCACCGGTGAACCATTGTTGTAGTGAATGATAAGTGGGCGATAACCCTCGGCAGTTTTGATCTCATCATTGGCCTGCACCTGCCAATGTTGCTCACTGCTGTCGATTGAACCTTGCGGGCGGCGCACGTTAGCAGCACTGATCGCCTGACGCACCGCGTCCAGCGACACGCCCTGATTGAACAGCGCACTTGGATTCAGTTCTACCCGCACCGCTGGCAGGGAACTGCCACCGACGGAGACATCACTGACGCCCTCGGTCTGGGCAATTTTCTGCGCCAGTTGGGTTGAGGCAAAGTCATATAATTGCCCCTGACTGAAAGTATCCGAAGTCAGGGTCATTATCATGATCGGCGCATCCGACGGGTTCATCTTGCGATAGGTCGGGCGGTTGGGCATCCCTGATGGGAGCAAACTCTGAGCGGCGTTGAGTGCGGCCTGCACATCACGAGCTGCGCCATTAATATCGCGGCTAAGATCAAATTGCAGAATAATCCGCGTGCTACCCAATGAACTGGTTGAGGTCATTTCATTGACCCCAGCAATTCTTCCCAGTGCGCGCTCCAGTGGTGTGGCAATGGATGACGCCATCGTTTCCGGATCCGCGCCGGGCATGGAGGCGCTGACCATAATCACTGGGTAATCGACCTGCGGCAGTGGTGAGACCGGCAATAAGCTAAAGCCGATCACCCCACTTAGCGTTATCGCCAGTGTCAGCAGAGTCGTGGCCACCGGGCGCTGAATAAACAGAGCAAAGAATTTCACGGCTGTTCCCGTCCATTCGGCAATGCTGGTGTATCAATATCCTGATGATTATGGGAATTGCCATGGGAGTTGCGTGCCAGTTTATCGAACAACAGATAGATAACCGGTGTGGTAAACAGAGTTAGCACCTGACTGACAATCAGCCCTCCGACCATACACACCCCGAGCGGCTGGCGCAGTTCGGCACCGGCTCCGGTACTGAGCATCAGCGGCAATGCGCCAAACAGCGCGGCCAGGGTGGTCATCAGAATTGGGCGGAAACGCAATAAGCAGGCCTGATAAATTGCGTCATAGGGGGTCATACCCTGATCGCGCTCGGCGGCCAGCGCAAAGTCGATCATCATGATGGCATTTTTCTTCACGATGCCAATAAGCAGAATGATCCCGATAATGGCGATCACATCCAGCTCATGGCCGGTCAACATCAGAGCCAATAACGCGCCGACACCGGCGGTCGGTAGGGTCGATAAGATAGTGACCGGGTGAATAAAGCTTTCGTACAACACGCCGAGCACAATATACATCGCCACAATGGCGGCAATAATCAGCCATAGCGTGCTGCCGAGTGCGGCCTGAAACGCCAGCGTCGAGCCTTGGAAACGCGTTGTAATGTCAGCCGGCAGTTGAATGGCTTGCTCCGCTTGTGTCACGGCTTCCACCGCCTCACCCAGAGAATAGCCCGGTGCCAAATTGAATGAGATGGTGGCTGACGGGAACTGATTCAAATGGTTGATAGAAAGCGGCCCGAAGCGCTCTTCGATGGTCGCAATACTGCTCAATGGGACGCCTTTGCCGTCACTGCCGGTCAGGCGGATATCATTGAAGGCCGCCAGCCCCGGCGTGGCTTTGACGTCATGCTCCAACACCACCCGATATTGATTGGCTTGGGTATAAATGGTGGAAATTAGCCGCTGACCAAATGCGTTATACAACGCGCTATCGATGGCTGCCATAGTGATCCCCAGACGGCTGGCGCTGTCTCGGTCGACATTCACAAATGCCACTAACCCCTGATCCTGCCAGTCGCTGGTCACATCTTGGAATGGCGCTTGTTGCTGCAATTCACTGACCAGTTTCGGCACCCAGGTACTGAGTTCCTCAAGCGAGGTGGCTTGCAGGGTGAACTGATATTGGGTGCGGCTCAGTTGAGTATCGATAGTCAAATCTTGCACTGGCTGCAAATAGAGCTTAATACCCGGAACGCCGGATACACTCTGTTGCAGGCGGGTGATGATTTCTGGGATGCGATCCTTTCTGCTCTCCAATGGCTTAAGGTTAATCTGTAACCGGCCATTGTTCAGTGTGGCGTTGGTGCCATCCACCCCGACGAACGAGGTCAGGCTTTCGACGTCCGGATCTTTCAGGATGATAGCGGCCACTTGCTGCTGGCGCTCCGCCATATTACTGAATGAAACCGATTGTGGCGCTTCCAGCGTACCTTGAATCAATCCGTTGTCCTGTAATGGGAAAAATCCTTTGGGCATGATGAGGTAAAGCAATACTGTCAGCACTAAAGTGCTCAGCGCGACACCCAAAGTAATCCATTGGTGCTTAAGGACTTTTTTCAGTGCCACCGCATAATGGGCAATCACCCAGTCAAAAAACTTCTCACTGGCGCGTGACAAGCGGTTTTGTTTGCGCAGTGACTCATAACTGAGCATGCGTGCGCACATCATTGGCGTCAGTGTCAGGGATACCACGGCTGAAATCAGGATTGCCACCGCCAATGTCACCGCAAACTCACGGAACAGGCGGCCGACGATATCACCCATAAACAGCAGTGGAATCAATACGGCAATTAATGAGAACGTCAGTGAAATAATGGTAAAGCCAATCTCACCGGCCCCTTTCAGCGCGGCATCCAGCGGTTTTTCGCCTTTTTCGATATAGCGCGAGATATTCTCAATCACCACAATGGCGTCATCGACCACAAAACCGGTGGCAATGGTCAGCGCCATTAATGTCAGGTTATTGATTGAAAAACCGAGAAAATACATCGCCGCAAAAGTCCCAATCAGTGATAGCGGCACAGCAATACTGGGGATAATCGTGGCCGCTGCATTACGCAGGAACAAGTAAATCACCATCACCACCAACACAATGGCCAGCAGTAACTCGAACTGCACATCATTGACCGAGGCGCGGATAGTGGTGGTGCGGTCGGTCAGTATTTTGACATCAACCGATTTAGGCAGACTTTTGATCAGCTCCGGCAGCATTTCGCGAATACTGTCGGCGGTAGCGATCACATTGACCCCCGGCTGGCGCTGGATATTCAACACAATGGCCTGCTGGTTATTGGCCCAGGCCGCCAGTTTGTTATTTTCTGCGCCCTGCTCGATGGTGGCGACATCTTGCAAGCGGACTGGCGCGCCGTTTTGGTAAGCAACAATCAGGTCGCGGTAATCCTCAGCCGACTTCATCTGGTCGTTGGCGGATAAGGTTACCGAACGGGTTGGCCCATCCAGGCTACCTTTGGCGGAGTTAACGTTGGCATTGCTGATGGCGGTACGAATGGTTTCACTGTCCAGCCCCAAAGCAGCTACCGCCGGGGCATTCAATTTAACCCGCACGGCAGGGCGCTGCCCACCTGAAATGGTGACCAGACCGACGCCGGTGACTTGCGAGATCTTTTGCGCAATGCGGGTTTCCACCATGTCTTCCACTTGTGTCATCGGGATGGCGGTGGAGGTGACGGCTAGCGTCAGAATCGGTGGATCCGCCGGATTTACCTTACTGTAAATCGGTGGATAGGGCAGATCACTTGGCAGCAAGTTAGTGGCGGAGTTAATCGCCGCCTGCACTTCCTGCTCGGCCACATCCAGCGGCAAAGTGAGCTGGAATTGCAAGGTGATAACCGACGCGCCACCGGAACTTTGTGACGCCATCTGTTTCAAGCCAGACATCTGACCAAACTGGCGCTCGAGTGGTGCGGTAATGGAGGCGGTCACCACATCCGGACTCGCGCCGGGATAGAGTGTGACCACCTGAATGGTGGGGTAATCCACTTCCGGCAGGGCGGAAACCGGCAAAGCGCGATAACCGATAATCCCCGCCAGCAAAATGGCGACCATAAATAAGGTGGTGGCGACAGGGCGCAGGATAAATAGCCGTGATGGCCCGCCGCCCGGAGTTGGAGGCATCACTTGCATCAGGATTTCTCCGCCACAGTGGTGGTACTGCCCGCCGATGCGTCCGTCGCTGGTTTTCCGCCCCGACGGTGTGTGGCTTTCTCAGCCGTAGCGGGTTTTTCTGCTGCATCGGTTGGCGTGGTATCCGCTGCGCGCGGCGTGACCACTTCAACTTGTAAACCTTCCGTCAGGCGATCAATACCGTCAGTGACTACGCGCTGACCGGCATCCAGCCCGGCGCTGATAACCACTTGTTTACTATCCTGAATTCCGGTAGTAACTAAGTGCTTACTGACTTTGTTCTCGTCATTTAACGTCCAGACGAAGCTGCCTTCGTTGCCCATCTGTACCGCAGCGGTTGGAACTACCACGGCGTTTTGCAGTAAATCTACTTTGATACGCGCGTTGACAAATTGATTCGGGAACAGCACGTCATCTTCATTGGCAAAGCGGGCTTTTAGCTTAATGGTGCCGGTGGTGGTATCAATCTGGTTATCAATGCTGAGCAGATAGCCCTGAGCCAACAGCTGTTTATTGGTGCGATCCCAGGCTTCAACCGGGACAGTCGTATTATTTTTTGCCGCATTTTTCTGCGCTTGCATAATGGCTGGGATATCACTTTCTGGCAGGGTAAAGACCACATCAACCGGATGTGTTTGAGTGATAACCACAATCGGAGTGGCGGTGCCGCTGGTAATGTAGTTGCCGACATCCACTTGTTTTAGCCCGACTTTGCCGGAAATAGGCGCGGTAATGCGGCTATAAGTCAGTTGCAGTTTGGCGCTATCGATAGCCCCTTGGTCAGCTTTTACACTGCCTTCGCTTTGGCGAACCAGCGAGGCTTGGGTATCCAGATCCTGTTGTGAAATCAGGCCGGTTTTCGCCAGTTTTTGGTAACGGGCTAAATCACGACGCGCGTTATCCAGTGTGGCTTGATCTTTCGCGAGCTGCCCCTGAGCTTGGGTCAGTTGGACTTCGTATGGGCGCGGGTCAATTTCGACCAGTAAGTCGCCAGCGTTGACCTGTTGGCCTTCGGCAAAGTGGATAGCCATTAGCTGACCGTCAACCCGACTGGTGACCGTCACGGTGTTGGCGGCAATCACCGTACCTAAACCGGTGAGATAACGTGGCACCGCTTGTTCGGTAGCCGTGGCGGCTTGTACTGGAGACATCGGCATATTACGCCGCCCCCCAGCGCGGGCGGAACTATTGCCACTCGCGACTTGTTGTGCGCCGGGCGCACTGCTCTGCGGGGCTGCACTGAAATGACGCCAGACAAACACAGCAACAATAATCGCCACCACTACCCCCAATAACATCAGTAACCGGGAAGTGCGTTTGGATTGAGCTTTCATAATGGCGGAGAATCCCTTTTATTGATCTGTTTATGCGCACGCAGGTGCAAAAATGAGAATTTTTATATGTTACTAGTTTAGCGGGGATTTACCGGATAAAAATGGAGGAAATATGAAAGTATTGTCAGGGGTTGGGGAGTGGAGTTTACAATTCTGACATTTAAAATTGTTTTAGTTGATTGATTAAGTGAGCCGGTTCGGTTGTTAGAGCACCGAGCTAACTTAGCCTCCGATGCACCTACCTTCATTCTTCACTCGGCTGCTCAAATGTGCTTTTAACTTCAAGGTCAAAACAAGGGTTTTGAATTGGCTTTTGACCTTGAGCGCAATTAGGGATATTACCGACAAAGACGATGGCCCGAGTGAGCCGCCATGGACGGCGGCGAAAACCGCGCTGGAGCATGGATGCGACTCGCGCTGGCTTGCCCTCCTGCTCGGTTGAGGCCGCAGAGGTAAAGTGATCACTGAACGACTATCAACCGAAAGATGCTCCGGTCTGCTCTAACAACCGAATCGATCACCAATCACCACCATCAATATCACCGATATAACGTCTGCGCCCACCTCGCTAACCCGGCGGTGACGGAGCCAAAATCATTACCACCCACTAATGGAATACCCGGCAATTGCTGCTGTAATGCCGCGCGTAGTAGCGGGGAACGAGCGCTACCGCCGGTCAGGTAAATCACATCTGGAGTGACGTGGCTGGTGGCTAGCGCCAGACTGACTTGCTCTTGAATGCGTTGCAGTGGCTGGGATATGGCTTCGGCGAGCTGTTGTTGGCTGATAGTTTGCCCCAACTCTGGTTGCACAAAATCCAGTGCCGCGGCGACCTGTTGTTGCTCGGAAAGCGCAATTTTGCTCTCTTCTGCGGCCCGCACCAGGCGGTAACTTAAGCGCTGTTGATAGACTTTCAGCAGCAGCTCAACTTGCTGCGGATGAGCGGCATCACGGATCAAATCCCGCAGGAAACGGCCATTAACTGTGCTATAGAAATCGCTCTGAGCCGGAACATCATTGGTGGCAACAGCATTCCAATAGGGTAACGACGGCATCGCAATCCCTTTTTCGGTTTCGCTACCCATACCAAACAGCGGCATCAGCTGCTTGAATGCCAACATGATATCGAGATCATTCCCGCCGACACGGCAACCACTGTGGCCTAACAGGCTTTGCTGGCGATCAGCCAGACCTTGCCATTTCGGCCCCATCAGCAGTACTGAACAGTCAGTGGTCCCGCCGCCGATATCTACCACCAACACGGTTTTCTCGTTCTTGAGTGTGGCCTCAAAATCCAGCCCAGCGGCCACCGGTTCAAACTGGAAGGCGATATCGCGAAAACCAGCGCGTTGCGCGGCGCGCAGTAAAATACCTTCAGCTTGTTGGTTGGCTTCTTCACCGCCAGAACCCTGGAAGTTAACCGGGCGGCCAATTACTGTCTGGCTGATTTCAGCGGCCAAGACCGATTCTGCCTGGCGCTTGATATGGAACATCATGGCGCAGACTAAATCCTCAAACAGCGCCAACTGTTGCGGTTTTAATCCATTGGCACCCAAGAAGGATTTAGGCGATTTTACAAAGTAAACTTCTTCGGGATCTTCAATATAGTGAGCCAGCGCTGACAGGCCGAACATCACACTGTCAGCTGTCACCGGAATATCTTCTTCGCGATTGAACGCCATGGCGCGGCGTAACAGTTGCTGGTTTTCGTCACTGCCGGTTGGTACCTGCCAGTGGCGGTGCAGGCACTCACTCACGGCTTCGCGGGTAGGGGCGCACAACATAGAGGGCAAATAGACGTCATTATTTTCCAGCACCAGCAACTCGGGAGCATCATCCCGCATCACGGCAACTGAGCAGTTTGCTGTGCCGTAGTCAAATCCAATGAACATAATTGCCCCCAGGCCAAATAAAAGGGGGCGACTTTACCTTAGAGTGGTCAGTGGGGCAATCGTCAAGACAGGATATCGGGCTATTTTATCGTGCTATTTTATCGCGAAATAGCCGTTGTTAAGTACTTCAGATAAGGGTTCAGTGCGGCCAATCATTGTGCCGTCGACTAAATCAACACCGATATCAATCAATTTACTCAAAGTCGGCGCTAATTCTACCGGGCCTGCCAGTGTAGCGATATTCGCGCGCTGTGCGGTGCCATTGATAATGGATATCAGCACTTCGTCCATTTGATTAATATGAATATGGGCGATTAATTCGCTGTTAAATTTCAGGTAATCAATGCGGTGCTCAGCTAATAATTCAAAATCATTCAGATTATGGCCAAACTCTTTCACAATGAGCTTGCAGCCTAGCTGTTGCAGTTTGGCGAGGAAGTTACCAATCGCAAACGGATATTGCAGTAATGTGGACTCATCTATCATCCAATACAGGCTTTGTGGCGGCAATAGGGTCTGTTGCACCAGTGTGAGCAGTGATTGACGGAAATCCTCTTTGAGCAGCGCCAATTCTGATAGCGGGATCGCCAGCGCCAGTCCTTTCTGATGAATGGCCTGGGCATGTTCCACTAACAATTGCTCACATATCCAACTGTCGACTTTCGGCAGCAAATTATACAACGTTGCCGCCTCCTCAAAGGCAGACTGGCTGACAAGCGGGCTTTGTGGCCGATCAATCTCGAAACTGACCTGATAGAAACACACTGACAACGGCGTTTTCGGCGGTGCGGTCGGGGTAACCTGTAGCAATAGTTGATTCTCGCTGAGAATACGTTCTACATCTTCCCGACTCAGCAATTCGTGCTGGCGAGCTAACAGCTGCTTTTGCCTCGGCTGATAGAGATAAACCTGACCACGCCCGCTGTGTTTGGCGGTATAACAGGCGATATCAGCCTGCGCCATGATTTCGCTGCGCTGGCTATTGCTGCTACTGATTTGTGTCACACCGGCACTGGCACCTATACGGTATAGCTTATCTTCCCAGTAAAAATGATACCCATTGATCATGGATACCAGACTTTGGGTGATAGCTTTGGCGTGAGGTAGGGTGCAATTGAGCATCAGTAAACCAAATTCATCACCTCCCAGCCGCGCGACACAATCACTGTTGCGCAGATGCTGGCGCATTAATTGACTGAGTTCTTTGAGCAGCGCATCACCCGCAGGGTGCCCTGCGCTGTCGTTAACCGCTTTGAAATAGTCCAGATCAAGGAAGGCCAGCGCGTGTTGTTGGTCAAAATCGATGCTTTTTTGGATGGCGGCCTTCAACTTATTTTCAAAATTGGCGCGATTTGGCAGCCCGGTAAGGTTATCGTGAGAGGCGCTGTGGCTGAGCTTGCGCATCATAGCGCGCGACTCACCGACATCCTGGAACACCAGAACCGCCCCAACAATGGTTCCCTCCAGTGTTTTCAGTGGCGCGACAGATTCCTGAATGTCGTAATGTTGCCCGTCACGATGATGCAATACCATCGACTCATTCAGTGAGGAATAAGGGCGCTGGGTGAGACAATGTTCTATCGGATTATCAATTTCCGGCCCATCGATACCATCAGTGAGCTTAATAATATGCTGTATGGGTTGGCCCAGTGCGATGGTATTTGCCCAACCAGTCATTTTCTCTGCGACTGGATTCATAAAGGTGATTTTCATTTCCTGATCAGTACACACCACAGCCTCGCCGATGGAATCGAGCGTGATATGTAACCGCTCTTTCTCTTCATGCAGTGCTTCAGTCAGATTTCTGATTTCGGTCATATCCAGCGTGGTACCAATCAGGCGCAAAATATTGCCATTTTTGTCGCAAATCATATTGGCCTGATTACGCAAATGGACGATATCGCCATTGGGCAGCAATAGCCTGAATTCAAGCCGGTACGGCTGACGTTGAGTGAGGGCTGCACTGTACTCACGCTTTACGCGGTTGATATCTTCCGGGTGAATGTATTGCTGCCAGACCCTTTCATCAACCGGGGTATTGAGCGGAACATGATAAAGTTCATACATCCGTTTATCCCAACTGATCAGCTGCTTTCTGATATCCAATTCCCAGATACCGATCCCACCGGCTTCGTTTGCCAGCGTGATGCGCTCCATCAGACGGCGGTTAACTATCTCGCTCTTTTTCAGATCATTAATATCTTCGACCTGCGAGATGTAATAGAGCGGCTGTTGCTCATGGTCTCGCACCACACTGACCACCAGTAGCGCCCATACCACCTCGCCATCACTGCGGATATAGCGTTTTTCCATCGAATAACTGGGGATATGACCATGATACAAATCATCAAGCAATTTCAAGTCGGCGGAGAGATCCTCCGGGTGAGTAATTTGCTGAAAAGTCAGGGTGAGTAAGGTTTCCTGCCGGTATCCCAGTAATTTACACAGTGCCTGGTTGACCTGCATCCATTTACCTTCCGGCGACACCAGAGCCATGCCGATAGCCGAGTATTCCATCGCATTGCGAAAGCGGTTTTCACTTTCAACGATATGTTCTTTTTCCATGCGAAAGGCGTGCATCACCATCGCCATAGCGTGAGGTGGAATCAGCACCATCAATAATGGAATAAAGGAAAATGCCTGTACTGATAGTTTGGTATCAACCTGAAGGGTAAACAGGTTGAAATTGATCATCATTGCAATCAGCAAGGTGGCCAGAAAACAGATAGTAAAGGTTTCAAAACGCGGCAAGCGGATGGAGGTCCAGATCAATGCCATGATGATGAAAGTAAAGGGAAATGGCAGATACATCAAACCAAGATAGCAAGCTGACAGTGACACTATCATCATCCATGTCATGTCGAACAGCGCTTTGGTTTTGTTGGTTATATTAAAATAACCCCGGCGGTACAGTAGCCCGACTGGCCCTAAAGCCAACATACCGATGGCTTCAGACATAAACCACACCGTCAGCACTTGGGTAAAGCTGCCGTTTTGCGGCGCTAAATACCACGCCGCTGCCAGCCCACTTATCAGGGGGACGATAACCACGGTACAAATTGAGAATTTAAGCCAACTGAACAGGTTATTTAACGGATCTTTAGGTTGGAGAAATTTACGCAGTAACCAGGCGCCGGCAGCCGCTTCTGTCAGGTTTATCAATGTCAGCGGCAGCGGGAACCAACTGATTCCATATAAAATATAATTGGCGGCAACAATACATATTCCTGCGGACAATAATTGCCACGACCAATAGCGCATGGGGTGGTGGAACAGTGCCACCATCAATACTGCGGTTGGGAACCATAAAGGAGCCAGATTTTCTGATTGCTCAGAAAGGCGGATACAAAATAATGCGAGCAAAAACACCACGATGCTGATGATAGTGATGTGTAGCAGTGTTTTATTGTCAGGAGCCGGTTTTTCAGCCGCGCTGAGATCCATATAACGCCTTATTTTGCTCGCAAACATGTTGATTGTGATGGGGAAATCCATCACATAAAAATAGACCGTATTTGAAAAACGGTCATATTCAGTAGTTTAGTATAGCTAAGCATGGATGGTTGCGATTTTCTGGCTCGATGCTGAATTAATTATTTGTTTATTATCATAATTATTAAACTAAGAATAGAGTGGCGAGTCCCAGAAAAATGAAAAAGCCGCCAGTATCGGTAATAGCTGTGATCATGACACTGGAACCGATTGCCGGATCTCGGCCTAAACGGGCCATGGTCATCGGGATAATGACGCCCATCAGTGCCGCCATTAACAAGTTAAGCATCATTGCCAGCGTCATCACGCCGCCCATAGCGGGATCGCCATAGAGCAGGTAGGTGACCACCCCCATAATCCCACCCCACACCAGACCATTAATCAGTGCGACACCTAGCTCTCTGAACATCAGGAAGGTCACATTACCCTGTTGGATATGGTGCAATGCCAGGGCGCGCACAATCATGGTGATGGTTTGATTACCGGTGTTACCGCCAATGCCGGCGACAATCGGCATTAATGCGGCCAATGCCACTAACTGTGAGATGGTGTCTTCAAATAATCCAATGACCCTTGAGGCGACAAACGCGGTGCAGAGATTGATGGCCAGCCATGACCAACGGGTACGAACCGCACGGCCTACAGGGGAGAACACGTCTTCTTCCGGGCTCAACCCCCCCATGCGCCTTAAGGTGGTGTCGCTCTCTTCATTGACCACGTCAACGATCTCTTCGATGGTCAAACGGCCCATCAGTTTGCCTTTCGCATCAATAACGGCGGCACTGATCAAGTCATAACGCTCAAAGGCACCTGCGGCATCTTCTGCTTTCTGTTCCGGTTGGAAAGTCGTCGGGTTGCTCTCCATTACCTCAAATACCTGGGTATCTGGCGCGTTGAGCAGGATGGCAGTTAACGGCAGTTCGCCCAGTAAGGTATTCTTGCGATCAATAACAAAGATTTTATCTGTAGCATCAGGGATATTTTTCCGATAACGCAAATAGCGCTGCACGGTGGCGAGGGTGACATCAGCCCGAACCGTCACCAGTTCGAAATCCATCATCTGACCGACAGTATCACGGCCATATTGGATAACTTCCCGTACCCGAGCGCGTTGATCCGGATCCAGTGACGTTAACAGGCGGCCCATCAAGTTACGCGGCAGGTATTCAGCCAGATAAGCCTGTTCATCGACATGCAAGGTGCGCATCGCTTTCAACAGGTCTTTATCGCTCATCTCTTTGATCAGTGTATCCCACACTGTTTCAGAGACTTCGACCAGCGTTTGACCGCGTTTCTCGTTTTTGACTAACCGCCACAATGCCAAACGTTCATCGTTGGGTAAGGCTTCGAGTAAGTCGGCAAGGTCAGCGGCGTGCAGATCGTCGAGCAGTGTTTTGATTTCTAAAGTTTGTTCAGCTAATTGCTCATCACTGAGTTTTTCCCGCTCATCCTGACGGCCAAGAATGCCATCGACTAAGGCTTTATTATTTAATAAGAGGGATAGTATTCGATTGCGTATTTCTGCCAGTTTTTTCGCGTTATTTTTAGAGGTTTTTTTGGCCGCAGCAGAAAACGAAACCGGAATGATTGGTACTGGCATAATGTGTGATGTCCGTGTATATAAAACGAGCGCATGAGTGCGAAAATCTAGGGGCTAACATCTGTCTCATGCGGGCCAGGAAGTTCACCATCCACTGACAATTCAACTCGTTGTGCTTCACGTCGCTCCTGATGATGAGAAATAGAGGCGATCCCTGCGAACAATAAGCGGCCAAATAGAATGAGAAAGCTCACCAGCAAGATGATTTTTGTTAGTTGGGTCGATGGCCGTCTCTTCATATTTACCCTTTCCCCTGCGTCCTTGAAATTGCAGCCTGATTTATATCAATAAATGTTAGCTGCATTCGTTCACCCGAATCACTTACTGGTCTTGATCTTAAGAAATAAGTAAGCTCATCGGGACTCTCTTATTTGCTGCCTTGCTGCAATCACTTATCCTGATTACGCTTTATCGGCCTCAGATTCGGTTTCTTCCGCTGCTTCTTCTTCAATGATTAGCTTCCAGCCAACCACATCATCCCAATAAGCCTGTTCACGTTCAAAATCCAGTTGTACCAGATTATTTTGTGCCAGGTAACCGGCTGGGAAACGTAATGTCCAATGGCTATCGTCAGTTATCAGTCGCAGAGTTTCCGGTGTGGTGGTCGATTGGCGCTGATTATTCAATAACGTGCTTAAGCGTAATAACTGAATTAACGGCAAATAATACTTTTTCTTGAACAAATTCAAGCGTGGCAACTCATCAAGCTTAATGGCTTTACGATGCATACGCACCAAGGTTGCCAGCAGCAATTGCTGCTCCTGATTGAAGCCGGGCAGATTGGTATTTTGCAATATATAGGCAGAATGGCGGTGCATCCCGCTGTGATTAATACTCAGCCCCACTTCGTGCAGCATGGCTGCCCAGTTTAGCAAGGCTTCCAGCTGCGGTTGTACCAACTTGGTATTCTGCGCCATCCATTGAGCATAAAGTTGCTCGGTGGTTTCCAGTACCCGACGGGCTTGCTCCCGGTCAATATTGTAGTGTTCGGCCAAACTTTTAGCTGTGCGCTGACGGATATCTTGATGACGGAAACGGCCTTCCATTTCGTACAACACGCCTTCACGCAATGCACCATCAGACAGACGTAACTCTTTGATTGCTAATGCATCAAACACACCACACAAGATAGCCAAACCTGGCACAAATACCGATTGGCGATCTTCCGATAACCCCGGCAGGCTTAGTGCAGAGAAGTGTTTGTATTGCAGTACTTGCTCAACCAGCATTTCGAGGCGTTCTGGGGTGATCAAGCCGTCTTTCTCGCCCATTTCCACCAATACTTCGTAGGTGGCCTTAATGGTGCCGGATGCACCCAGAGCATATTGCCAGCCTTGAATGCGGTATTGCCAGGCAAGATTTTCCAACTTTTGTGCAGCAGCCAGGCGGGCGCGTTTAAAGTTTGTCTTACTGATTTCGCCATGTGGGAAAAACTGTTGCGCAAAACTGACACACCCCATACGGCGGCTTTCAACCAGCAGAGGTTCAAAATCTTCGCCAATCACCAACTCGGTTGAACCACCACCGATATCAATCACCAGTTTACGGCCTTTCTCCGGCTGGGTATGTTCGACTCCCATGAAAATCAGACGCGCTTCTTCCTGACCCGAAATAATTTCGATCGGGTAAGGAATAACTTCGGCGGCGCGCTTGAGGAAAGTCTCTGCGTTCGCCGCTTGTCGCAGTGAATGTGTTCCCACTATGCAGACATTATCTGGTGAGAAACCTTGCAAACGCTCGGCAAACAAGGCCAGGCAAGCCAGACCCCGCTCAATGGCTTCTTCACTGAGCATATTATTGCTATCCAGACCATCAGCCAGATGCACGCGCTGCTTCAGGCGCCCTAAAACCTGCAACGCGCCGTTGACGACGCGGGCAATGACCATATGAAAACTGTTAGATCCCAGGTCGATAGCAGCAATTTCTTGCGGTTTCGAGGTAATTGAATTGTTGG
>NZ_JBLWEX010000296.1:0-41659 GCF_048323875.1 Yersinia sp. LJYL362 | reverse complement strand
TGCAAGCGCAACAATTCGCGCACGTGGTACTTGAGTGGTACCAACGCTTTGGCCGCAAAACATTGCCATGGCAATTGGATAAAACACCGTATCAAGTCTGGCTATCAGAAGTGATGTTGCAACAAACGCAGGTTGCAACGGTCATTCCTTATTTCCAGCGCTTTATGCTGCGTTTCCCTGATATTCGTGCTTTAGCCGCTGCTCCGTTGGATGAAGTTCTGCATTTATGGACTGGCTTGGGTTACTACGCCCGCGCCAGAAATCTACATAAAGCCGCCCAAACAGTTGTTGAACGCCATCAGGGTGAATTCCCGACGACTTTTGACGAGATACTCGCATTACCCGGCATAGGCCGCTCCACGGCTGGCGCGATTTTATCGCTCTCTTTGGGGCAGCATTTCCCTATTTTGGACGGTAATGTTAAGCGAGTTCTGGCTCGTTGCTATGCCGTTGAGGGATGGCCGGGTAAAAAAGATGTCGAAGGGCGACTGTGGCAAATTAGTGAGGATGTCACGCCAGCCAAGGGAGTGGGCCAATTTAATCAGGCAATGATGGATTTAGGCGCTATTGTCTGCACCCGCTCCAAGCCCAAGTGCGAACTTTGCCCATTGAATATAGGTTGTCTCGCTTATGCCAACCATAGTTGGGCGCGCTATCCAGGTAAGAAACCCAAGCAGACGATACCGGAAAAAACGGCCTATCTTCTATTGTTGCAAAACGGCCCTCAGGTATGGCTCGAACAACGCCCACCTGTTGGGCTATGGGGCGGGTTATTCTGTTTCCCACAATTTGCCGAGCAAGATGATTTGGATAGTTGGTTGCAACAACGGGGTATGGCTGCCAGTGAGTTGCAGCAGTTAACCGCTTTTCGTCACACCTTCAGCCACTTCCATCTGGATATTGTTCCAATGTGGCTGGATACTGCATCAGCTCGTGGATGCATGGATGATGGGGCAGGTCTCTGGTATAACTTAGCACAACCACCGTCGGTAGGATTGGCCGCCCCAGTTGAGCGTTTATTACTTCAGTTAGCAAAAGAAGAGTTAGCAAAAGAAGAGCTAGCAAAAACTAAGTTAGCAAAACCATAACGGGCAACACCGCCGTCTACCCAAACAGTTTTTTGACGTCAGTCATAGAAGAGGATTGAGCATGAGCAGAACGATTTTTTGCACGTTTTTAAAAAAGGAAGCTGAAGGACAAGATTTTCAGCTGTATCCAGGCGAAATCGGTAAACGTATCTATAACGAAATCTCGAAAGAAGCCTGGTCACAATGGATAACTAAACAAACCATGCTGATTAATGAGAAGAAGCTCAGCATGATGAATGTCGAAGACCGTAAATTGCTGGAACAGGAAATGGTCAATTTCCTGTTTGAAGGACAGGATGTTCATATTGAAGGTTATACTCCGCCGAGTCAGTAACCACTCGGGGCCAACACACTGGTAACGTACCGTATGACGGGTATTACCCTAAATAGCTCGAGTTACAAAAAGGCAGCTAACGCACTGGTAACTTGAAATATGACGGGTAAATTCCTCATCAAGATATGGCTTGTAAGATGAAGAAAATTTTAGCTTTGTTGGTCATTGCACCTTTGTTAGTGTCTTGCTCAGGCAATAAAAATCAGGCAGATAACGAAGCCTTTATCAAAGACACGAACGGTTTTGAAATTTTAATGGGTCAGTTTGCCCATAACATTGAAAATATTTGGGGATTAAAAGAAGTCTTAATCGCGGGCCCAAAAGATTACGTTAAGTATACGGATCAATATCAAACCCGCAGCCATATCAACTTTGATGCCGGTACTATTACGGTTGAAACTATTGCCACGACCGATCCGGCGGCTCACTTACGTCAGGCGATCATTACCACATTATTAATGGGCGATGACCCAGGCTCTATCGATCTCTATTCTGATGCCAACGATATCCAAATCAGCAAAGAACCGTTCCTTTATGGGCAAGTACTGGATAACAATGGCGAGCCTATTCGTTGGGAATGGCGAGCTGCACATTTCGCCGATTATTTACTGCAAAACAAAATGCAAAAACGTACGTCTGGTTTGCATGTTATCTGGTCGGTGACCCTGCAATTAGTGCCTAACCATCTGGATAAACGAGCTCACAAATATCTGCCGCTGGTACGGCAATCAGCCGAAAAATATGGTGTAGAAGAATCACTGATTTTGGCAATTATGCAAACAGAATCGAGCTTTAACCCTTATGCAGTCAGTGGCTCTGATGCGCTAGGTCTGATGCAGGTTGTTCAGCACACGGCCGGGCGGGATGTGTTTAAAATGAAAGGTAAAAGCGGTCAACCTAGCCGCAGTTATCTATTTGATCCTGCTAATAATATCGATGCAGGCACAGCCTATCTATCCATTTTGCAAAATACCTATTTAGGCGGTATTCAAAATGCCACTTCACGCCGTTATGCAGTCATAACTTCCTATAATGGCGGTGCTGGGAGCGTGTTGCGGGTATTCTCCAGCGACAAGAACCAGGCAGTAAATATTATTAACAATATGGCACCAGGCGATGTATTCCAAACGCTAACCACAAAACACCCATCAGGTGAATCTCGCCGTTATCTGGTGAAAGTGAATAGCGCTCAGAAGAGCTACCGCCGCCACTAATACCGCTGCAACCTTAGTCTAAAAGATATCAATGGCACAGTTCGCTGTGCCATTTTTTATGACTAAAATTGTGATCAGCGGATAACTGTGCACATTTGAATAACAACCATTCGCAATAAAACGATTATAGTATCGCTCACTATTTTCGATCCACAACTGGCAGATTGAACAAATGGACTTTGGACTTACCGCATTTGAAATGGTGGCAATCTTCTCCACCATGGTCATTGCCTATATTATTTTTGGTATTACTGGTTTTGGTTCCGCGTTAATCGCCAGCCCGGTTTTAGCACTATTTATCCCCGTAGCAAAGATTGTCCCATTGTTAGCCATTGTTGATATGGTTGCCGCAATCACTAACGTAGCGCGTCATAGCCGCCATGCGGATATTGCTGAGCTCAAGCGCCTGGTACCATTGATGATTATTGGCAGCCTGATAGGCGCAACGGTACTGCTGCGAACCCGCCCCGATATTTTGCTATTAGCGTTGGGCATATTTGTCATTTTATATGCAATTTACTCCCTCAGCCGACGCAAGCCACAAAAGCAGTTCAAACCTACAGCCGCCATTCCTTTTGGCTTAATTGGCGGTATCTTCAGTGCATTATTTGGTAGCGGCGGGTTTATCTATGCTATTTATTTATCTGGACGGATAGCCAGCAAAGACAATTTACGGATTACGCAGACGACACTTATTGGCCTGAGTACCCTAACCAGAGTGATTTTATTTGCGCTAGCCGGAGTCTACATGGACTTGTCAATTCTATGGATGGTATTGCTATTAGCCCCTGGGATGTTAGTCGGATTGGCGATTGCTAATAAAATCAGCTTAGGGATCAGTCGTGAACAATTGATTAAGATCATAAACATCTTACTATTGCTTTCAGGTACTGTTTTATTGGTACGTTATTTCGGTTACTGATCATCCTGAGAGGGATAAAATATAGTATGACAGCCGACATTCTTATCGGCTGTCTATCTGTTTTCAGATTACTGAGTAATGACATAACCAAAAATACGTCGCCGCTCTACATCACCTTTTTCGATATAAACACCCTGCAATTCCGGTGAGAAGCCCGGCAGTAAATTGATCCCCTCCTCTAAAGCGAGGAAATAACGCTGCACCGCCCCACCCCACATTTCCCCCGGAACGACACACAACACGCCCGGCGGATAGGGCAAGGCACCTTCAGCGGCAATACGCCCTTCCGCCTTAGCAATAGGAATCAATTCAATATTGTCACGGACAAATTGAATATTGGCATCCTGAGGATTCATAACAACTTGCGGGAAGCTGGCTTTTCGGAACATATCCTTTTGCAGCTGCTTCACATCATAACGGGCATACAGGTCATGCATCTCTTGGCATAACTGACGTAAGGTATAACCGCGATAACGCTCTTCATTTTTACGATATATCGTCGGCAACACATCACACAGCAGTGCATCTTGTTCAAGATAGCGCTCAAATTGCACCAACATATCAACCAGATGAGCCATTTTGCTTGGATTTTCCGCCGGCGTCAGCAGGAACAAGATCGAATTCAGATCGCATTTTTCCGGCACAATGCCATTTTCGCGCAGGAACGTCGCCAGTATCGCTGCTGGCACACCAAACAGGGTATATTGTCCAGTACTGGCATCAATACCCGGCGTGGTCAGCAATAACTTACATGGGTCAACCAAATATTGGTCTTGGTTATATCCTTCAAACCCATGCCAGCGTTCATTGGGCCCAAAATTAAAGAAGCGGGCATCATTGGCAATAATATCCGTATCATAATCCTGCCAATTTTTCCCCCTCACTATAGGTGGAATAAATGGCCGCAACATTGAACAGCGCTCTAATAATAATTTACGGGTCTCGATACCGAGCTTGACACAGTCCATCCACATCCGGCGGCCACTATCGCCAGAGTGTATTTTGGCATTAACGTCCAATGCCGCAAATAATGGATAAAACGGGCTGGTCGAGGCATGTAGCATAAATGCATTGTTAAAACGCTTATGGTTACAGTGGCGCTTTTGTCCTTTGATATGGTTATCTTTTTTATGTACTTGCGAGGTCTGGGAAAAACCGGCCTGCTGCTTGTGTACCGACTGAGTCACAATAATCCCAGGATCGTTTTCATTGAGCTCCAGCAGCAACGGCGAGAAATCTTTCATCATTGGGATAAATTGTTCGTAACCCACCCACGCCGAGTCAAACAAAATGTAATCACATAAATGACCAATACTATCAACCACCTGCCGTGCGTTATACACCGTACCGTCATAGGTACCTAACTGAATGATAGCCAATCTGAATGGCCGTGCATCACCCGCACGTTCAGGGGCAACCTCACTCAATTGCTGGCGTAAATAACGCTCATCGAAACAGTGTGCGTCAATACCGCCAATGAAACCAAACGGGTTACGAGCAGTTTCCAAATAAACAGGCGTTGCCCCTGCTTGAATTAGTGCACCGTGGTGATTGGATTTATGGTTATTTCGGTCGAATAACACCAAATCACCACGGGTCAATAAAGCATTAGTAACCACTTTATTAGCCGCTGAAGTCCCATTCAGAACAAAATAGGTTTTATCTGCATTAAAGACCTTAGCTGCATATTTCTGTGCATCTTTTGCCGCGCCTTCATGGATAAGTAAGTCGCCCAATTTGACATCAGCGTTACACATATCTGACCGAAAAATTGTCTCACCATAGAATTCAAAAAACTGACGACCAGCGGGATGCTTACGGAAGAACTCGCCGCCTTGATGCCCTGGGCAAGCAAAGGTTGAGTTTTTCATCTCGACATATTTCTTTAATGTTGAGAAAAAAGGCGGTAACAGATTTTTTTGATATTCACTTGCGGCAGCCTCTACCTGAGCATTATAAAATGCCTTATTTGCCTCACCGAGTGTGATGACGCCTTTAATCAGAGGCAAATACTCCGCAGAAACCGTCTGTTCTGCCGTGACAGCAACAAAAGTAGGAATAGCAAAGCCCAGATCATATAGCTTTGACAATATACCGGCATTCGCATCTTCTACCGACATCACCACGGCGGCAACATCCGTAAAATCAGTCTGATTGAGATATACCATTCCACGCTGGCTTTCTATATAAGAAGCCAAACGAGCACTTGTTGCTATTTTCAATTGTGTCATGTCACTTACTCTCAAACGGTCAGGTATGAGGCTGCCACTTTGGCATATAGATAGCATCACATTGAGTAGCTTTTGTGATGCCGGCAAATTGATATCTTAGACATACACGTCTCCCAGCAAAAGGAAAGCCAGAATAGTGAATGAACTGGTCTCAGCATCGACCAATAGACATCAGTAAAATCAGAGTGTTAGCTCTATTTTTAATAATGCCTAACAGTGAGCAACACGTAGCCTTACCGCATGGAAGTGATAAGAGACTTAATAGAAATGGGGCAGAAGAAGTGACACGTAAGGCGCTGAATATGCATTGGATAGAGTGAAAATGCCATAACCGCCCCCGCTTAAACTCTCAAAATGATATGGACTAGTCGAATGAATAGTAACGCTAAATTCGCGCAATAATTACATGTTTACGGGAGCGATTCAACCCTTGAAATTCAATAAAAATGCATATTTAGTGAATATCTAAGCTATTGTTATCTAACGAACTGAAAAATAAAAAATCTATAAATCAAGCAGATGAAACAGTGCATTACGATGAAAAAATCATCGTGCCAACACTTTCTAGCGACTTTCGCATGAAAAGAGAACAACTGATCGCCTTTATATGAGAAACTCATTGACGATTTGGTGCTAATACGGTTTAATGCGCCCCGTTGCCCGGATAGCTCAGTCGGTAGAGCAGGGGATTGAAAATCCCCGTGTCCTTGGTTCGATTCCGAGTCCGGGCACCACTATTCATAACCTGTTTGTTAAGAACTAAGATTTTTAACAGGCATGACAAAGTACTCGAATCATCATCGTAAAGTAGGCTGTAATTGCTACACCTTGGTTGAACATAGAGTACGAAGAAACCGAAGAATGTTAATGCATCTTCGGTTTTTTTATGTCAATTCTTTGCAAATATTGGCAGTTTTTTAACGTGACTGTCAATTTCCTATTAAGGAAAACGGTAATTTACTGTTTTCAATGCTTAAAATATCTTAAATCCCTTTTCTAATCTGAAAAAACCTCTTCCAATGCCAATCTTAGACTGTCTATATTCCCTTCAACATATTCCAGAGTAACCGCGACACTTGAATGCCCGAGCAAGGACTGAACTGCTTTCAGGTTACGATCCGGTGATTTCATCATCTCAGTAGCGATCGTATGCCGAAATCGATGTGGGCTAATCGTACAGCGGCATTCAACTGAAAGTCTGCGGAAGAAAGAACGTAATGGTGGATTATCCATATTTTCAGTGACAGACTCTTTTCTCCCGTCAAACCGACTGATATTGAATAACTGATCCATCTGATTAGCCCCCTTGTCTATCGTCGCTGCAACCAAACGCTCCAGTCTCGGACGTAACACTCGGGCTATTGGTACCCGATGTTCTCTATGATTTTTCGAGGCTTCTGGTCGTAAATTAATCCATCCCTCATCGAGATTAATATCCCCAAGACATAGGTGTAACAGCTGATTTTGCCGCATCCCGGTGTAACGCAGGGTGTCAACGACGGTCAGCCAGAACCAGGCTGGCCTCAATGCACATCGAGATTTATCTATTATCCCGACACACTCTTCCCGCTCTCTTGCTTCCATAAGCAAATATATTTTTTTAATTTCAGATTGAGTTAGCGTTTTTTTACGTTTGACGTCGGGTCTGGCGATAACGCCATTAAATGGATTTTCTTTATGTGAAACAAAATTATGTAAAAGTGCATAATTAAAAATAGCTCTCATGTGAGCTACTTTATTGTTCCAGGTGATAGATGAGAGTTCCTGCTCATTTAAAACATACCGTCGCCAGTTCAATACAATTAGCCGACTCACTTCACCAGGCAACAGATGATCTCCGGTATAACGTCTAAAGGAATTGATTACCTTGCGATAACTCCATTCAGTTGCTGGCCTCAATGACTTACTAAAAAAATAGTCCTGAAGAATATCGACATAATTAGCCGAAATCATTTCTATTTCCATATAGGTTTATTGAATACCTTATTAAATATCTATTTATTAGCTAACAGCCACTTACTGTCATTGGGGAAAAAACCATTAATAAAAATAAGAGTAAGCGGAATAATATAATATAATACTTTGATAAATCGGCCATCCCTATTTTCGCGTTCATATTTACGGTAAATATAAATACCCTTACCGTTGCGAGAATAATGACGGTTTAGTGCCTCAAAGTTCTTCTGAATATCATCCTTATCGATTTTAGCATTAGGCTTTATGGCTAAATAACGATAAAAACAGTCCGGCGTCTGAACAAAAACATGCTGCTTTATGATATGTAGCAAACTATCCTGGGCGTTAACTGTGAGTCGCCCAGCGTCCACTGATGAAACCAGCTAATGCCAGAAAGATTCTTCCGGTATTTCAGTGTTAACCGCCTTTTCACTTTGAAGTTTGGCTGAGAAATGTGGTAAGCAGGTCAAGGACGGAAGATATAAATACATTGCCACTGCAGAATGGATTTATATCCCCGTCAGGTCTGCGTTATTAACTGCGGTGATATAAATGCGATAGCCATCGGGCGTAACCACGGCGTCAATCATCATATTGAATACACGACAAAGAAAAGTGGAAACAGGTTATTCCGAAATCCTAATTTTGCGATCCACAACAGATACCAGACACGCTCGACGAGAAATTATCACATTCCTGCACCCAACTAGAAATGGAAAACTATTTTCTCAATACCTTATAGGCTTTGTTTTTTTGAAAAAAACTTACTCCATAAATCAAGTCTTAGTGAAGTTACAGACATTGTATGCCTCCACTGATTCATCAGGCTATCTCTAGCAGCTACTTCGGATTCCAAATAAGCTACTACTTCATCAAGAAAATTAAGCTGCTCTCTATTCTCTCTTCTTACATATTCGGCATCTAGTCGGCTAAGTTTGGCATAATCCAGCCGACGCTGAAGTCCTTTTTTTTCTATCACTTTCCAATCATATACGTATTTTGCCTTTTTCCTATCCTGCTCAATCTGTTCACGTATTGCATTAGCATCTATCGGTGGCTTAATACCCTTTTCTCCGGACAAATAAGCCAGTGCAGCATAATTATATTTTGCTTGCGCCTGCAGCTCACCATCGGTTGCAAGCCGCTCTAATACCTTCACCTGTTTTAGGCTAATTTCATTGCTTTCTGGCATGGCTTTAAAAACTGATATATAGGGCTTGTAAGCAGTATCAATCTGGTCACTGGCTGAATTATTACTCATAAATACCGCCAATGCTTGATCAAAGGTGTGTTGATTGAAGGTTTCAGTATCTAAATTTTCCGGTGTAACAAGCGGCAACCTCAGCATATTCTCATCTGAGATTGATACACTATTTTTAGTATCCTCTAAAAGTTCTACCTGCTCATTCGATTCAAGAACCAAAGTGATCCGTAGAACAAGTGCATCTTCTACCTGATTAGATAAATTAGTATCCCTAACTTTACGAGAGTGGGTCTGTCCTAGCAAATCAGATGATTCAACTTTGCTGGTTATCCGTGTAACATTCTGGATGCGTATCTCCTTTATCCTTTTACCAAATTCAGGGTAGGTGCTGAACATCCTTGCTGTCGGTTGGATATTGGGAGTACTCAGCATGGCCTTAAAAGCATCCTTCGTCGCACCATCCGCCTTGAGCACTATCGGTTTATTTTCGCTCGCACGCAGAGCTTTTTCACCAACAATCGCCTTCATTACAGCGACGGTTTTATTATTAGCAATATTCTCCTGCGTAATATACTCAATGTTTTTATACAACTCTGCATTGTTCTTTATGAACTCTCCCTGAAGTTCATTCATCTTTAACGGCTTCCCTATCCCAGGCCTAGTAACCTGATTATCCCGTGTCCCGTACATGGTATCCACAACCAGCACTTTTCCGTCATCCGATACCCTGAATTTATAATAGGACTCCGAATCTCCCTTAACATGTATACTCGTTTCCTTTCCGGGAGGTGTGGAAACGTTACCGTCCTTGTCTATATAAGGAGCTATAGTGGCATCAGGGGATAGCTTTTCCGTATAGCGAATATTGTACTCTTTTGCTTTTGATACTGATTCAGGTTGAATCTCATAAAACTCATGATATTTTTTCATTCCACTATCCAGGGCGTCAGTCCAAGTCTTATTATTCTCATGATATTTAACGAGATCGTAATAGTAATTTTCTTCAGCTGGTGTCATGCTTACCGGTTTTTCTGGTCTAATATATATAGGTTCATTATCTTTATTCTTCGACTTAATTTCATTTATTCTATTATGCTCATTTAAAGCTTGGGTTTTCACTTCATCGATTCTTGATTTAGTAATACCTTTTGACGGTTCAGGGTTGACCGGACCGAAAGTCTTTTCCTGAGACGTTACTGGTGGTTTTTTCACTCCCATCGACGGATGTGTGTTCCCTAGCGATTGTTGCGGTGGTGGCATCTTCCCTGGCGGCGGTGGTGGCGGTAGTGGCATCTTCCCTGGCGCTGGCGGTGGCACGGGACTTGTGGGTTGTGAAGGCCCCTGAGATGTTGATTGACCCTCTTCTGAAATTTTGTTCACCCCACCACTGTTTTGTAGTCTGTACGCTAACAAATGGATTTTGTTCCCCTTTAACCAGGTAACTCCGTTATCCAAGGATATATAAAATTCACCCCCATTTATTTTTCCTAGCAAATCTGTCTTTCCAATTCTGAATTTCCTCGGTAAGTATTCCTCTGGTTGTAACCTCCCCGGCATCCCAGCCTCAGCGTTAAATTTTTCCCTGAGTTTACTGACTGGTATGTGACTACCTTCTTTATCAGACCAAAAATGTTGAGATTTGGCTCCCGAGTGAGTAGTGGCAGGTTGCGTTCCCCTTGGGGTATCCATCACTGGTTTACTCACTTTCGGTATGTTGCTGGTTACAGTGTGCCTATATCCTTGTTTTATAAAACTCCCCACCTTACTTACCGGTTTAGAACCTATAATTCCTGGGATGGATAAAATCGCACCATAAATTGCAGTTTTACGCGCCGCTTCACGGTACATCTCTTTCTCCTCTGGCGAACTGGCATTTTCCGTTTGCAGCAAGTTAATACCAATCTGTGATCCAGTGATAAAAATAAAACCTTTCAAAGGAGATAGAGGTAAAAAATTACCTACTGCGCCAATAACCTCACCTGTGACTCTGAGGCCAAAACCCACCTCGATTTCCGTTTCCGTGTACGTTACCTCATCCAAGTGCTCTTTCAACTTGTCAAACCAGGCTGATGTTTTATTCACTGCCCCGCCGTTCAATTTATTTGACAAGGTAAAATAATTATCTATATCTTTAGCGTGTTTCTTATTTATTTCATCAAGATATTCTTCATAACCTGAAATTGCTTCATCTCGCCGGGAGTATAATTTGTACACCTCACTATTTTCCGGCATAACTACTTTAATATTTGTTGAGCGAGTAGGGTTGAGGTCATAATTAACCTTCCCTATAACAATATCATAAATGGTCACCGTCTTGGTTTTATCTGGATGAGTTCTCCTGAATTCTCTTATCGGTTTTTCATACAATTTATTATTTCTAGCATATTTGTCTGGTAAAGGCTTTGTTATATTAAATGTATAAGTGTCATCTGGCTCAAGATTTGAATTATTTCTTATCCATTGTTTAATATATTCTTCAGGGCTTTGAATATTCTTAATCACACCTTCAACTTTTGTTATGAATTCTTCCACTCTGTTTAATTCTTCATCCTGGCTATCGGTCTCACTTTTAATTTCATCATAAAGTTTTCCACTAATAACATCCTGCCAATCGTCCTCGCTAATCATCTCAGGTTTGCTAAGTGTAGCCACAATGTCTTTAGGCACGTCACCATTAATCACAGAGATTAAACTGACTTTTATCAACGTGTGTGGGATTTGTATTTCACTTGGCCATGATGATTTCTCCGCCGCCGATTCAATATTATATACCCTTCCCTTCAGGTACATTTCAATACTATCGTCATAATGTTTTTTCTTGGCCACTTCTTTAGATCTATTCAACTCGGCCTTCTTGGCTTTCTCTCTTAGCTTCTCGTCTTTCTTTCTATTTTCTTCTTGTTCTTGTTCTTGTTCTTGTTCTTGTTTTATTTTTTTTACATTCTCGTCGCTAAATGTTGAGTTAAATTTTTCAATATACTCCCCATGTTCTACATTTTTGTAGTCAATGATAAGTTTTTCCAGCTCATCATCTAAGCCCCCCTCACCCAATATCGTAAGTTTCGCCAATTGCGTGATGTAATCATTTATTACTCGATTGTCACTTGTTTCATATACCCCCTCCTCTTCGTTATACCTTACGTCAATTACCCCCCAGTCCTTTGTATTTAACTGCACATGCGTCTTAACATCAGGATTTGTTACCCAGTCTGCTACTTCAGTATTATTTTGGTTTGCCCATTTTAATGCAAACATCGCATAGTTTCTCTTTGGATTCAGAAATAACCCATCTTCCCCATCTAAAGGTGGAGGAAAAGTAATTCTCCGTCCATTTATATTCCATTCCGCTGCCCGTTTACGTCTGACGTGGGGGCGGTCAGCGTCCGGATCATGCTCATCAGACAACGGCATAATATCCGTTTGTGGCTGTAACGGCGATGAGTGAGTTGCTGAAGTAATTTTCTCTTCGGTTATCGCAGCCTCTATCAATGTAGTAGCATAAGCTTCGGCCACCGTTCTGGTTCCTGTATCCAGCCCACGCCAGGGCGCCTCCCCGATAATATGCTTCGCTACCTTTTCCCCAGCGCCTTTTAGCCCGCCCTCGTACACATCCCATACAATCGAGGCAATCCCAAGCGTCGTTGCCAGCCCTGGGGGGAGTGAAAGGACGATTTTGATAGCGGCCGTTTTGTAACTTTGCTTGGTATATTCTGCTATTTCATCACTGATATCCCCTTCCCCTCCACGTATTCCCTGTCGACCTTTATGGGCTCCCCATGCCACTTTTGCACCTGTAATAGCAAATTTAATCGGCAACCGCAGTGGAAATGCGGCCAGGTTCGGTAACAGCTTAAAGCCCCCCAGACAAACAGCCAGAAAAGCCCCTCTGATCAGTTTTCTTTCTGACCAGTCTCTTATTGCCTGCTCACGGCTCTTCATCCCTGCAAGAATATCAGCCATCGTCGCAGGGTAGAGCGTGTTACCTTTAGCGACATTGTCCACTTCAAGGCGCAGCCGCTGAAGAAGTTTTTCTCCTTGCGGATCTGATTCTTTGGATAACTGGGGAAGATAGTGCTGGATCACCTCAAAAAACACGTTGTCATAGTGCTTTTCGGTTGCCGCCCGCTCTTCTGCGGAAAGCGTGCCCAAATAGCGTTGCTTTTCCGCTTCACTCCATTCCGCCATCCACCTGGCTAACATCCCCTGACGGGAGAAATTGTTAATCGATTGCCCGGTTGCCTGCGTGATCCCGGTTTTCAGGTTGTCTTTTATGCCCTTCAGCTGCTGTAACCAGGACACAGTCTGTTTATCCAATTCTTTACCACCAGCTTGACCAGGCTCGGAAAGACGTAACAACGCCTGGCCCAGTGCCTTTTGGACGTCGGATAAGCCTTCAACAGTGGCTTTTACCTGTGTATCGAAATCACGGATAATATTATTGGAGGCCAGCGGGTTGGTGACAGCGTTTAATTCTTCTCTTAGCGCAGACTGGTATCTTTGTTTCATGCTCACGTCTGACAGCATCGTGATTGTTCCGAGTACTTGCTGCAGTTGCTCTTTTGACTCTTCTGCTTTTTGTCGCCATCTGCCGGACTCAGCACACAACTTTGCATCCAGAATTGAATTGCGCGGCATACCCGATAACATCTCATCAAGCTCACTGCAATGCGATACAGTTTGTTGTAATGGGCGAGAGGTTTGTATGGCCTTATGCATGTCAGATGTAGTTTGCTGAATTTTATCAAGCAGTCTTATGCCGACCTGAAAAACAGCTTTGTTTATGTTATGACTGTCGCCATTCTTATCAGAGGCAGTAGAACCGGGCAAGGCATGCACAATGCGGTGTTTATTTTTGTTACCCTTATCAGACAGCGTTTGAACAGAGGCTTTGGCCCCCTGCATTTTCTGTCCCACTGCATTCCAGACTTTTCCCAGCTCATGCGTTACCGTTTCTATTGTAGTGCGAGCTTCCTTCTGACGGAGTGGTTGATACATTTCAGGCTGAATCTGTTGCCCGGCGTATTGAACGACATGGATAACTGACTGCAAAACCTGGCAGAGAAAATCGATGTCGCGTTTAATCCCGCTGGTTTCACCTTTTTCATCGGGCTTTTCCGCATAATTTCTGGTCAGTGTAATACCACTTAATAATCTCGCCGACAGCCTCTCTATCTCTGTGCTCAATGTTTCACGGGCTATCCTTTCATCCAACGTGACTGAATCCACGATAGCATTAAACTTTATGTTATCAGGCTGCTTTCCCGTCAGATTTCCACGCGTTTGGGCGGCATATTGATTATTGTGCGTATCGGCATTTACCGGGAGAAGTTCATCGAGGAGTACATCGTAACTTGTCTGCCTGGTGGTTTCCCACGGAGTCTGGCGTTCCACGTTCTCATTGATGAGACTCATGAGATCCAGCGTTCCTGAGAGATAGCCCCCCAGGCGATTGCCATGCTTAAGCGCCTGATGATAATCCCGGTTTTGTGGATCATCCCAACCCGCTTTGTTCACCTCCAGGCGAAATTTGATAAACTCCAGCGCGTTGTTATGTAAATCACTCTCTTTTCTGAACCGCCTGAACCGGCCCAGAAAGGCGTTGGCGGCCTGTTCCAATAGCGTGTGCTGTGGTTGTATCAATGCCGGTATTTGCATTGTGTTGACCCGTGCCTGCAATGCGTCGATATCGACCTTTTTAGGATACAACAGGTTATATCCGGCCTGCTGGAACTCATAAAACCCAGGCAGGGCGCCGCTGATAATGGCTTGCAGGTGTGCCCTCAGTTCAGCCAGGTCGGCTTCAATTTCTTCATCTAAACGCTCTGTGAAACTGGTTGATGGAACCTCAACGGGAAGTTCTGTTTCATTTTCTGTATTAGTGAGAAAATTTTCGTTTTCTATTGGCTTTTTACCTAATTGCTTAAGTTCACTGGCATAAGTCATAAGACTACCCTCAGGTTTGGATTAATTACGGCTGAGTTCTGTGAGGTGCAGTATCCGGGTGAAAATAAACTCACTCGGTTTACGGCACGAATAACGGAGATAGACGGCGCAACGATGACGGCATGCCATTATCGGTGTCCGTTTCAGGATGCACGGTATAACCGCCAGATAACTGAGGACACACCGGTTTATAATATCAGCGAGGCCATGCAGGCGCCGGAGAGCAATGTGGTAAGCAGGTCAAGGATGGAGGATATAAATACATTGCCACTGCAGAATGGATTTATATCCCCGTCAGGTCTGCGTTATCAACTGCGGTGATATAAATGCGATAGCCATCGGGCGTGACCGCCGCAGCCTCATCCTTTGCCCATTCTTCAAAAACAGTGTTCATCGGGACGAGATATTCTGTTCGCGTCATACCGGACACCCGCAGAGACACACTGATGTCATCCGCACTTCCGTTTGAAGCGGCAACCGGCGAGGCATCCAGATTAACGTGCGTCATTGCAAGACGGGCATCATAATCACCGCCCAGCGCCACCATTAATTGCTCCCGCAGTACATCGGAAATGGCCTGTGGAGAAACGGGCGCTTTTGGCTCAACGGTGGTAGACAAGGATTTCACCGGGGTCACTTCCTCGTCTTTATCACACAGACTAACCGGTACGGTGACACAATAGTTGAGCGACAGGCGCGGACGATTACCCAGTGATTGCCAGAAGTTACCCAGGCTGTTCAGATTTTCTTTGGGTGGCATAACCTGCGTGTAGGCCCCGGGAATATCGGCTAGTTGGCGATTGTTAATCAACGCCGCCAGAACCTGGGACATGACTTTTATAGCCTGGTTTTCAGGCTGACTGTCCGGGTTGTCGGCATCCGTGGCGGGGCCGGTTGATTCCCAATAGGTAATGAGGTAGTTGCACTTCACGTTGGCCCAGCCGGGTGATAACCGTTTTGTGCCGGCATTAAATCCGCGGGACTCGGCCGTACGCAGCTGCAGGTCTTCGTGGATATCATAAAGAAACACGCTTATCGCGGCATCGGACTGCGTGGCATCCACATCCGGTAAATCAAAGCGAATCGCCACGTCCTTATTCACGTAGGCGCGCAGCATCTTATTCATTGCGTTATTCACGTCGAGCAGGGTTTGATAATTAGACATCCTCGTTCCTCTGAATTAATAGTACGTCATCACTGTCCATGATGCGTTATTGATAATGGATATTGAGTCGTCGGATTAAATAGCCAGCCGCCCTGTTTTAGCCAGTTCACGGGTTAACGCCGCGTCGATATGACGGTGACTGACTTCCTGGCTGTCACTTTCTTCGGCAAAGAAGGCGGCCAGTAGGGCAATATTCCTGATATTGGCGCCGGTAATATTTGCCCGCTGCGCTAACTTTTCAAAGTCCACGTCCGGTGAGATTTTGATATTCTTCGGCCATATTTTTTTCCACATGTTATGCCGCAGCGTTTCATCCGGGTAAGAAAAGCGGGTAATAAAGGTGAAGCGCCGGTTAAATGCACTGTCGAGATGGCTGCGGTTATTGGTGGATAAAATAACCAGCCCGGGGAAATTTTCCAGCCGTTGTAATAGGTAAGACACTTCAATATTGGCATGCCGGTCATGGGCATCCTTGGTTTCACTGCGCTTGCCAAATAAAGCATCGGCCTCATCAAAGAACAAGATACCGGCATCCTGCTCTGCCAAATCAAAGATACGGGAAAGGTTTTTCTCGGTTTCACCAATGTATTTATTGATCACCGTGGAAAGGTCAACCTTGATTAAATCGACACCCAGGGTATGAGCCAGTACTTCCGCCGCCATGGTTTTCCCGGTTCCCGAGTCACCGTAGAACAGCGCGCTGATCCCGACGCCATAACCCACCTTGTCTTTAAAACCGCCGGCCAGCACTTTTTCCCGATAGCGAATGGCCGTCAACATCTCCTGGAGCTGTTGCAAGAGACTCTCCGACACCAACAGGTCGTTTAATGACCGCTTCGGCGTAATGCGTTGCGCTAACGAACCAAAATTCTGCTGGGTGCGTAAATTGAGCGCCTGGCGAATATCACACTGTTGCAGAACATCCGCCGGGTCGCGTTGCTGCCGATACAGTTCGGCCTCTTGCACAATCAACGGCAGACTTTCCGGGGTAAAGGTGTAGCGCTGGCTGAGACTGATAAGGTCCATATCCGCCGCACGTCGTTCCGGCAGGCAATCCCTGAGCAGGTGCGTTTTTTCCTCCTGCGTCAACACCGGCATCGCTGTCTGCAAGGTGGGCGTCTTTTTCAGCCATAACGGCGGGGCATAGGGTTCGACCAGGCACACCACCCTTAATCCCGGCTGGTTCAGTTGCTCAGATAACCTCTCCGGCAGTGACGTGCTCTTTTCCATCCGTGTCTGCAGGTTACGTATAACCATGCCCGCACCACGCATACGGGCTTCGCGCATCAGACAGGTTAAATGCAGTAACAGCGCATCGTCATCACTCTCGGAGCACTTATCGACATCGACCTGCAGCGTCTGCCGGTTTTCAGAGGCAAAAATGCTCCACACAGCATGGGCTCTGGCGCACCCCGGCATACCGCGCAGCAACACCACAGGGCGCGGCTCAATATCGTCAGTCAGTAACACGCCGGCCAGCGCGTGTTTTAAGCCGGCAGGATAAAACGGCAACGCGGGAGGGGAAGACCATTCCGCCCACGACGCTAATGCCGGGGCCAAATAGTGATGCCCGAGTAAAAAATGGTACACACTGCTGTCGGTCATAAAACGGGTTTGGCTCCATGCCGGATTTTTTTTATTCTCCTCAATCGTTAATAGCTGACAGCTCATTAACGGTGACTGATGCAGAAAACTGGCTTGTTGTGCCCACTTTTCCCTGTCTGAAGAACAAAATAGCGTGAGGGCCAATGAAAAACTGGGCAGCTGGCTTTGCTTTCCCTGCTGGATCCAGGAAAACAGATCATAATAACGGCTGTCAAAATGGGGCAGCAATCCCAATAACACAGTGTCCCGTTCAAAGTCGGTGAGTTCGAAACGATGAATCAGGTCCGTTAAGCCTTCTGCCAACAAGGGCTGCCCGTTTTCCGCCCGGTATACCGGCTGTGTAACAGCGGCCCAATGAGGCCTGCCGAACGGGTGTTGCATTCGCGCCTCCACCTCCTCCTCGCTGAGCAGAAACGCATTAAGCCCCTCGTGACGCGCTGAATGGCAGTAATAATAATGCTGTAATAGCAGATCGATACGTTCCAGTTCGCTAAACAAGAGCGATAGCTGGCAATCACCCTGCGGAATAAACGCAGGCTGAAGTGCTGAAGAAAGCGTCATGTTGATATCCGATAAGAAGAAAAAATAGCGGCGGTTTATCCTGTGAAACCGTTTAGCGGCCAGACGATGGTCAGTGGCAGTTCAATCCACGGGAAAGACGCCAGCGTCATTGGCCACGGCCAGTCTCTGAGTAAGAAATCATAGGGTTCAGGCCACACACTGATTTGAGGGACTGGCCCTTCCGTGCTGATTTCCCCTGCCCGTTGCAAGAACAATTGCCGAATGTCTGTCAGACTCAATTTTTGCCAACCGGGAAGTTGTTGGCCAATAGCGGCCAGCCAGTCGTCAATCTGTTGGAGTTGCAACAGACTCAGCGGGGCGGGCGGCGGTACGGCGGTTGAGCAGGACACCCCACATAACACCTGATTCAACGTCAATCGTTCCTCCGTCGGGCTAACTTTCCCCCAGACCAGTCGGTCAAGACTGTACACGGCCTGCCACCGCGCCACATCGCTGACAAACTGCTCTTCCTCCCACAGACCCAGCAGGGAAAACAGCTGAGGCAATAGCGGCCACAGCAGAAGCAAACCGGCGTTGCTGATCCCCAGACTCGATGAGCGTGATTCACTCGGCGAACGGAGGCCGCCTTTCCCAGATTGCATCGTGCGTCGGGATGCTGCCGGTATCCCTTCACACTCTGGCAACATGGCGTTATCTCGCGATAGCGCAATCTGCAGGGCATCGGACGGCATCCCCCGGCCCTGCGGCAACGCAGAACTCTCTGGCAGTAGCGCAACCTGCAGGGGATCGGATGGCATCCCCCTGTTCTTCGACAACGTGGCGTTATACCTAGATCGCACAACCTGCTGAGCGTCGGACTCCATTCCCCCGTCCGGAGATAACATCGTATTATCTTGCAGTGGTGCGACTTGCTCGGGAACGTTATGCATCCCTTGTTCCTCCCGCATGGCATCATCATCCTGCCGTTGTAAACAGCAGCTCAGATAAGCATCAAGGCGCTGCACGCCCCGCCCGCCTTTCAGCCGATGGATCACCTGGCGCACGGCGGGTTGTCGCCATAATGGCAATAACCAACGCATCACGATCAGGGCGGGATAGGCCGGTTGTCCAAGCAATATGCTGTCGGAAGGCCGGTTGCCGGTCAGTAACTCCGCCACCTGCTCTGGGGGAACCTCTCCCTGAACAATCGCCTTTGCCCAGTCAGTCACCTGGCTGGCGGTGGGGGCGTGCTGATGCATCAGCCAATCATGCCCCCGTTGGCTTTTGAGTAAGTACAATATGGCGGCTATCGACAACCGGCCGGCGGTCACCCGGCCGTACCAACATACCGGCAACATTTTCGGGGATTGCCATGCCCCCTCAAGTAACCGCTTCAGTAACTGCTTAAGCTGGTATGCAGGGCTATCCTGTAATAATGTCTTAAATGTGTGAGACGTCAAACAGCAACGGGCAAGCTGGAACAATCCCTCCCCATCAAAATGAAAGCCGCCAAGTAACACACTTGATTCAGTTGCATTTGATGTCAACATCCTTACAGACTGCTGACCAGCGATTGACGCATGCTCGCGGGCGAGGCATTGTGCAAATGCCTGCGCCAGCCGCTGATTAAACTGCGTGTCAAATTGTATTAGTGGAATAGCACCGATATTAATCTCCAATTTATTCAAACAGAGTGGTGTCGTCCCGTATTTATCAATCACATGAAGTAAAACAGATTTCAACCTATCAGCATTGAGTGGAATGACACAAAGAAGTCGTTCCCCAGATAAGCGATTAGCTATTCTTAGATGGAGCTTAAATTTATCAATTAGGAGTGAATTCATAACTTCATAATAAAGGCCAAAGCATAGTAAGGCGGTATTGCAGAAATTGTGTGGTTATGTGATGCCGTCGTCATAGTAGCCGTATGCTTATGACCTAGGCCAGAGCCTGTATCTTTTGTTTCACCTGTTGCTTTCGTGCCTCCCGAATCTTTGCCATCGCGATGAACCTTTAAGGTCGAATTTTCCGGAACCACTAGGCTACCTGATACCTTTGCTACATAATAAAATGAATTTAACTCCACATTATGAGAGTGGCTTGGTATGTGAGCGGTGGTCAATTTAGTTTCCGCCACATTGACCGTGCCTGTTACGGTAGTACTTCCCGTGGATGTCGTTCCATCCCCTTTGTCGGTGAACTTTTTCCCTGCCATCACAATAAACCGGTCACGTAAATCCGGCGTCCCCGAGCCCCCATCACATAATGCCCAACCTGTCGGAATTTCATCTGCACTACCTGCGAACATCATCACCATACCTTTAACCATCCTTTGTTCATCAAGGAGCCTCAAACCATTCGCCTCACCGGCAACCAGCCCACTATTAACGGCCAGCTTGATACTCACGCCTCGCGTACTAATTTGAATTCCATCACCCGGGCATACGGACAATCCATTCTCTCTTAACGCTAACCCACCGGCATTACCCCAAGTGATACCATCACTCCCTTGCCCCTCTCCGCCATTAGTCTGAGCGCCTTTCGCCAGTTTTATGTTCATACCTTTGCTATCCACCGCGATGCCATATCCGGTTATAACACTCACGCCATTGTTATTTACCTCGAGGCCTTTATTTTCCTCTGCCTTGACAGCAATGCCATTTTTATCGACGCTAATTCCGTTTCCCGGTTTAATGGATATACCCGCTGAGTCTTTCAACTCGATCCCACTATCGGCTTTTGGCTTAACCGAGACCCCGTCATTATCCATCGTCAAACCACTATTGGTTTTTAACTTAATGGCCACCCCATCCTGATCAACGCTAATCCCTTTAGCCGCGTTGGATTTTAATTCCAGCCCCCCCATAGAAGAAAGTGCAAACCCATTTGCTGGCCCGGTTTGGCCTTCTGCGCCCCCCACCGCCTGACGGCCCATATTGGCCAGATCAATCAAGTCCGCAAAATCCGTCTGCAGCGGAATACTGCCCGCCTTAAAACGTGCTTTCAACGCATCAGCCTGGGGCAAGGTTTGGCTTTGTGGCGCACTCTCACGCATTGTGTCCGTCGTTTTTGGTAATGCTGTCGCAGTATTCATCGGGGTTTCTACCGATTTCTTCGGGGTTTTGTCAGTCATTTTTTTCTCCAGATTCGTCATGATGTTAAAGGGTGGTTGGCACGTCTTGCGGCACGTAAAACAGCTCTTCTCGCAGGATGACGTCTTCATTCCACTGGCTGCCGTCACCGACAACCTCGGTACGCTGCGCCTCGGTGGCGATGCGCATCAGGCCGATGTCCAACTGGGTAACAGGGAGATGCCCCAGGGTCAGCATCTGCATCAGCGCAAAGGCATCATCACCCAGCGGCATGCCGCTGTTTTGCCAGCGCGCATAGGTCGCCCCAAAGTTGTTAAAGGTGGCGTCATCAAGCCAGTGATTAATCAGGGACACGTGGGCCGGGAACTCCGCCATAATGGTTTCCTGTACCCAGGCAACCAGCTGGTCAGGTACAATATTGGGGCTCTCTATCAAACGGCGATTGAGTACCGCGCTGACCACAAAGGAGAACCGGTCTGTCGTCGCATAGTTTGAGTCACTAAACGCCCACTGATAACGATAACTGGTCTCCTCTGAGGGAAAATCCTCTGTGCTATTGGCCGCTTTTTCGATAAGTAACGAGCCTGCAATCGGGTCGACTGCTTTCACGGTCGCCTCAAGCCGCCAGTCCGCCTCCACAGTGAAAGCGCGGTCGGCCTTCGCCCCCGGCTGGCAAAACTGCAGGCTCGCGGGGCGCAGGACAATCACATCGCCGACGCTGACCATAGCGGGATACGGACTTTGTGCGTTGCTGGTCAGTAAACGCTGCTGTTGATTAGCCGGTTGCAGTTTAGCCTCAGCATAATTCAGCCGGTAATCCATATCCTGCAGCCAGACATTGCTGTTCTGCCAACGTAGGTTGTGACTCGCCCAGGCCGCCTGAAGCCGTGACAGGGTGTTGTGCAGTTGCTGACTGTTTTCCGTGCTGACGGTAAAACTGTCCCCGTCAGTCGCGATAACCAGCAGTCGGCTGACATGCAGTCGACTGCCCTCTTCAATCGCAATCAGGTCGATAAGCTGCCCTTGGACCACCTTGCTGGTACTGCCCGCCTGCGTCAGGGTAATGGCGGGCTCAGCCACCGCAAAACCGGACGGGGTCTGTTCATTGTCAAAAGTGCTGTCCGGGGTCTGGGGCAGCAGCTGACGATGCTCAATCAGGTAAAACGGCAGTTGGCTCAGGTTCGGGTTGTCAGCAAAGCAGGTACTGCCAAGGCCGATGCGCGCCGCAATGCGCTTTTGCAGGGCGGAGACTTGGTCAATACGGATATTGATGCGGTCATAGCCCAGGGCGGGTTGTTGTGCCAGATATGCTCGCTGCGTCGCCAGAAAATCCGGCAAATCCAGCGTCAACGGCAAGGCGGCGCGCTGGGTGCCAAAATACCCCAGCAGAGACTGAAGAAAATCCAGTTCGCGGGCAAAATTGGCCCCCACAGGCTGCTTATCCTGCGTGAAGATAGCCGCATCCTCCTGCGCCATCGCTTCCAGCGTTTCCGCGTAGGGCTGATGAATAGCCTGTTGCACCATCGCATTCGTATAGGGCCAGCGGGTCCCCCGAATGGCGTCGCCCCGGTCTTTAAAGGCCAGTAAGGTCGGTAGCTGCGCCAGTTCTGCCGAGCCGTCGGCCAGCAGTTGGTCGACAGGCAGCAGAAACTGATGCACCGCGCGCATCTGATCGTCAATCACGGCATCGGGCTGCTGTAGGGCATAGCATTCGGGCAGGCGCTGCCCGACGGGAATATAGCCCGTCTGATCACGAAAGCGGCCGGCGGGTAACACCGTGGGCGTTGTGACGATCAGGTCTGCCTGTGTCAGGTAGCGCGCCATCGCCTCACGGTCCAGCGTGTTGCGAATACCGCCTTTCGACACCAGAGTTAACGGACTATCGTCACCCGCCAGCAGGCTCAGCGGCGCCGCCCCCCACAGCAGGGGGTAATAACCGTCAGCCACCTGCCAGCGCCAGTTGTCCCCGGTAACAGCCGTAATGTGGCCATCGCCTTTATCGACCGACAAGGTGCTCAGGCTGGCCACGCCGGGGACAGCCAGCAACAGGTTCACCAGCGGGCCGAGGTTGAGGACGTATCCCCCGGAGGTGATCTGTGAGGGCGCCGTTTGCTGCCAGCCGTGTTTCAGCCTCGGCCCCTCAAATATGGCGTCATCGGCATCGCCGAGCGCACGCCGTTGTTCGGTGGTATAACGGGCGACCGCCGGGCGCAAGAACGCGTCGGTAACCTGATAAATCTGCGCCGCCACCTGATTGATGTCGCCGATGTTATCGGCCAGTTCAATCGTCATTCGCGGGCTAAAGGTCGCCGGTTGCAGCCAGATAATGCGCGACACCGCTTCGCCGAGATTACGGTGCGCCGCGAGAAAGGCAGTCAGGTATTGTTCTACTACCGCCCGGTTCTCGGCCGACAGAGACTGGGTATAGCGGGTCGGGACCAGCGTCAGCCACAGATTCCCCCGCAGAGACAACGTCTTCTTGTCTTCAGGCTGGGTGACCGTCGGCTCCGTGAAGCTGTATTCGCGTTTTTCCGCGTTATACCACCAGTGAAAACGGTGCGCTTCAGGTTCTTGAGTCAGGCTGACATCGCTGAATAAAAAATCCTGCCCAGGGGTGTCCAGGGCCTTAATATCGCTGCTGTGCAGGTCCAGTAAGGCCCGGCGGTAATCCTCTGCCGTCACCGTGTTACAGGTGAGCACCTGTTCAGGACCGAACTCTTCCGGGAACAAGGTGCTCCGGTCTTGATGGGTCAGCAGGTCATTCAGCGGCAGCGACGCGCGGTAACTGAGGTCGGAACAGTTCCAGGTTGCGGACTGCAGCAGGGTGACGCCCGGATCGTGATCGCCGGTATCCGTCCAGACTTCGCCACTGAGCGCAGTGACTTTTTCGTGAGCCTGTTGCCACAGCGCCTCAAACACAATCGCGTCCTTCACCGCCGGGAACAGGGCGTTTTCTTTAGACATCAGTCTCTCCTTCCGGACATAAAATCAGGACCTCGTCATCCCTGGCGGTGACGGTGCTTTGTGTTTCCACACGCGTGCATTTTCCCTCTTCATCAATAACGTCGTGAATAAGGACCAGCGCGTTCAGGGACTGCACCAGCGGTGACTGTTGCAGCGTGGCCAGCAGACGGTAGTAGTCCACCTGATTGCCCGGCGTGACCGCCTGGCGCCGATCGGTTGCCCAGGGCATATAGTCGTGTTGTAACTGCGCCGCGAGCTGTCGATAGCCATAATCCGGGTTAATACCCGTCACGAACGTCACCCGATAGCGGGCCGTCACATCGATATATTTAGGGTTCTTGAGCGTCGGCGCCGCCCACAGCGAGGTGTACTGCGCTAGCCACTGCGCCATCCGGGTCAGCCTTCCGTCACTGAGCGCCGGGCGCAACGCGTCATCGTTGTCACCATAACGGCCGTCAGGAATAACCATCAGCGATTGCACCTCAAGCGCCGGCAGACGACTCAGTTTGTCCACATCGGGAAAACGGACATCAAAAATCTCCGGGTAGTGCTCCATCAGCAGGCTGCGCATATTGTTCCAGGTGATCGCCCGCTGCCGGTGGGCTATCCGGGTCGCGGCGCGCTGCAACATCGCCGCCTCCGTTTCCCGTGGCTGCCCGCCGACAGAAGGCAGGGGCTGGCGAACGTCGCTGATGGCGGCAACCGGCGTCACCAGTTGGCTGACGGTATTGGCCGGCAACGGCTGGGCAAAGTGGCTGTCATCTATCGCCTGCGCCCTATTCAGGGTTGCGGTCATCGCATTGGCCAGCACGGCCTGCAGTTTCGGCATGGCCCCGGCGGGCGCGCTCTCGTCCTTTGCCGCTTTCTTTTCGTTCAGCGTGCCTTTGATCCAGTAATACCCTGCCTCCAGCGGCTCGTCATCCTGTGGCAGACCGCTCCCCGGCTGACTGTCCGCGGGCAGCCGCGCCCGCCACAGGTTGCTGACGGACAAGCCCGCCGTCTCGTCTTGCAGCCCCGCATCCAGCGAGGCCCAGTCTGTGCCGTTGTAATAACACCATGCCAGATCCAGCGCCGATGGGGCGCGCACAGACCAGTAAACCGACAGGGTGTCCTGCGCCGACGTCCCGCTGAACCCCAGATAGAGCACGGGAGCCTGCTCTTGAGTGGCCGTCCCTTCCCCGATTTTGCTAAAAAAACGCAGCCCCTCCGCCGGTAGCGCAACGCCCGTCGCGCTGTCGATGGCGGTATACCGTTTCCACGTATCCCCAACCTGGGCCGTCCAGCACAGCTTTTCCAGTTGCTGGCCGGTGATCAACAGACTGTCGTCAGTCTGATAGGTGATGCTGTTCCCGACGCTATCATGGCCGCCATCCAGCAGGCTGCCGGCAGGTAACGCATACGGGGACGCATTTCTTTGCAGCATAAAGCTCACCGCCACGCTGTCCGGTTGCGGGGCACGGGGGGCAAACCCCAATAAATCCCGGTAGTAAAGTGAACGGTGCCGCGCCGGCACCGTGTTCAGCAGGACTTTGGGCGTTTCTAGCAGATGCAACAGCGCCAGCAGGAACGCCTGTTGCACCGGCAGCGTTTTCTCTGCCAGCTCGGGGTGCTGATAGATGTCACTCAGCGCTTGCGGCGTGCGGCCGGCCAGCCAGAAGCGGTTCCAGTCAGCCTCGGCATCGCAGGCAAACGGCACCGCGTCGGTATATTTTGCAACCAGATTGAGCAGGTCCTTCCCTGTCCGTGGCTCCAGCAGGAAAGTCTGGTCGGTTAATCCGCTGCCCACTCTCTGTTTCAGTTGCTCCAGGTCAGACATGATGTTGTCCATTGGTTATGTGTTGATAAAGAAGACACGCAGGGTCCGTTTTCGCCCTATCGGCAGCGCAATGGCTCACCCGGCGGTGACAAACGACTGGCTGTTGATAAATGTGCCAGTTCCTTGCGTAGGCACCATATTCGGGTCCGGCGTTCCTTGCGGATCCATCGCCGGGGAATTGGGGGTAAAGCGCGCGGTAAATTGGCTGCCTACCACAATGACGGCCGTTCTTGCCGTGACGAACACAGCCTGTTGATCGGCGGCCAACGCGGCAATGGTGATGGTTCCCGTTCCCGGTGTGGGGTGTGTGGACTTGGTATACGTAGCTGCAATAGACACCTTGCTTTCGTCGCCGAGCACGCAGATTTTTTTATTCGTAATATCAGCCACCCCACGGCCCTGAATCAGGCAAGGCGCGGTTGGCGTAACGATATTGGCGCCAAAATTGCTTTCAAATTTCAGCGCATCACCGTCGATGACCACCAGGTTGCTCATAGTAACCTCAGCGTCTGGCCGTCATGGATATTCAGCGTCCCGTCCACCGTCTCGACCAGATCAGTGCCCGACAGAGACACGGTGACCTGCACTCGAAGACGGCTCGCGTCCTGTGCCCCCGGCTGAATAATGATGTCCTTGAGCAGCGCCCGGGGTTCATGGCGCAGAATGTTTTCTTCGATGCAGTTGTGGATGTTGGCTAGCAGTTCATCGGTGATATTCTCAAAGATGAAGTCATGCATGCCCCCGCCATAGCTCTCACGCATAATGCGTTCGCCCGGTTCAGTCATAAACAGCACGCGCAGACTCTGCATCACCGCCTCAACGCCCGCCGTCAGAGACACGCCGTCGGGCTCAAACCTCGGTGGAAATGCCCAGCATTGCCCCAGGGTCGCTGTCAAAATGTCATTACTCATGGCACCCTCACCCTAATAGGTTATTTTTTCATGTTAATTTTCGCGCTGGTGATCTCCACCTGCTGCTTGCCCGTGATCGACAGGTTACCGTCGGCCTGCAGTTGCAGGGCGTTCGGCGTATGAATGGCAATGTCCCCCTCGCCGGTTAAGGTGAGAGCATTGTCACCCGCCATCAGCGTCAGCGTTTTCTCCGCGGTGTCGATCATCAGAGCCTGTGTCTGGTCGGCTTGACTCACGACCAGCCCCTTACGGTTGTTCTTTTCATCCGGTGGGAAAGGCGCAGTATTTTTCGGGTTGTGCATCGCCCCCAGGATGATCGGGTAACGCGGATCGCTGTCGATAAACCCCACCACCACTTCATCACCGGGCTCTGGGTAAAAACAGAATCCACTCGCTTTACTGGCCCAGGGCTTACTCAGACGGGCAAAAATCAGCGAGTCGGGCAGATTCAGGGCCGGCAGGTGCAGGGCAATCCGATCCAGATGCTGGGGATCGGCGGTAAAAGCAGCTACCGTGGCAATATGCAGCGACCGCACCGGTGGCGCGGGCTCCAGCATGGACGCCGGCAGCCCCATCACCAGCTCACTGCGCCAGCCATTCTCAGTATCAAACAGCTGATTGACCCCGCTCAGTATCGCCGTGCCGTCCAGCCCAGACCCAAAGCCGCTCAGGGTGATGCTTTCGCCCGCCGCGAAGTCCCGGGTCCCCGCCAGCACAATGTGGCCCTGTACGCCGGTCATCTGTTGATAGTTCAGCCAGGAGCTCGACAGGGCTTGCAGCGTCGCTTCAGGCAGCATGCTGAACGCTAGGGCGAAGTCTTGCCGCCCGGCGGAGGACTGACCGACCGGCCCCTCAGGCTTCCAGGGACGAAACGCGCCGACCGCGCTTTTTTGCGCCGGCGTGAGCTTTTGTGCGGCAATATCCCATCCCTGCAGTGACAGGCTGTCCGGAGTAAAGCGGTTATCAACATTCAAATTGATTTCAAACAGCCTGTAATCTCGACTGTCGCGAGCCAGCCGCTGTGAGACCGTTGCTGCGTCGGACAGCGGGCGGATCACCACCGCGTCGCTGGCGGCATCGGGCAGCAGCCAGCAATTGGTGGACAACAGCCGGCTGCGAATAAACTGCCAGTCACTGAGACGAAACTGGATCAGCTGATCGTGCTTGCTGCTCAGCTGAGCAGCCGCTTTTTGCGTCAGTTTCACCCCCGCAGACTGCAGCAGCCCCTTCAGAACGGTGCTGTCATCCTGCTGACGGAATACCCGGCTATGGGGCAAAAACGTCAGTTTCTGCAACGCGTGGCGCGCCTCCAGCCGCACGGACCAGTCTTTCCCCTTCAACTGCATCTTCTTTTGCACCAGATAACCGTCGAAGAGCGGCTTGTTATCTTGGGCAATCACCACGCGGGCGCCCAGGATAAAACGGCTGACTTCGCGTTGTACCGCGTTATCCGCCGCGCCATGATTATCCGTGGGAATACGCAGCTCCAGCTGCGCCAGCGGGATCTCATTGATCAGCTGCTGTACCCGTAGACGACGGATCCCCAATGCACTCCGCTGTCCCGCAATGTCGAAGGTGATGTGGCTCATACCTCCTCCCCTTTCGTCGCCCGCAGCAGGTCTCCGGACTGAAAATCATCCAGATTATTCAAATCGTTATCCCAGGCCAGCGATAACGGATCGACGCTGCTGGCCAGCGCCCCGCCGGCGCTGAGCGCCAGTAGCGGCAGCGAGGCCAGATCCGGTACGCTGACCAGTGTACGATCGGGGGCGCTTTGCGCCTTAAGGGATTGCTGAATAACAAAGCTCTCATCCGCCACCAGAATCAACCGCACGGTGGCCCGTAGCGGCGTGGCGTCCCGGTCAAACAGCGTGTAGGTGACCGATAAATCACGGGCGCGCCCGGCAAACCACCCTTTATTCTCCCAGCGCATTTTTCCCCAGGTGATGCGCAAAAAGTAAGGCGACCCAGTGGCCGCATCCACGGCACAAAGGGATTTCAGCATCGCCAGCTGCGTCTCTATCGGGGTGGTATTCCCGGGCATCTGGCTGTCGAACAACAAGGTGAGATTGAGCCCGACCGGCTCGGAAATCACATAACGGTTGCTTTGTGACGCTTTGTTAATGGTGTCTTCAGTGTTAAACCGCGTCTGATAATCCAGTTGAATCGTCTCTGGGTTATACATCGCGCTCATGCTGCCCGCAGGGATTTTCCCTTCGCGATCTTTCCAGGCATTGAGGGTCAGCTTTGACAGCCCCCGTTCAAGTAAGCTCACTGACGCCCCCTTTCAAGCAGCTGTTCCAGCACCTCTTGTTTAATCATCTCCACCCACCGCTCGTCGTCCCACTCACGGTGCTGCGCAAACGGTAAGGACGGGGCAGACTCGGTGACCTCAACCCGGACGATCAACTCACGAATTTCGACGGTCATAGTTTTATCCCCAGCATGCGCATATCCTGATAACGCAGCTCAAGTGTGTTGATGAGCACCTGGTTACTGCTGGCATCCAAATCGCCCATCTGCCAGCGCACCGGCAGGGCATGGCTCAGCGTCCAGGTGGTCACCGGTAATGAAAGCTCATTCAGCAACATGATCACCACGTTGGCCCACTGCGTACTTTCCCGGCGCAAGACGCGGTCAAACTGCAGCGTCAGGGGGGAAGCGTTCATCACGCCGCGCTCCAGCACCAGGCTGCCGTGATCCACCTGTTCGGCCAGCCAGAGGTTGCGGGCATTTTCGCCCCCTTCCCGGTGCTGGCTCACTGCCAGCGTGCGCGACAACCCGGAGATGCGCTGGAACGCGATGTCAAACGGACTGGGAATGTTGTTAAATAAAAAATTGACGAGAAAACGATGGGATACCGCGGGTGTATTCATCATGATTATCCTCCGATTTGCGCGCTGGTCGTGCCGTCACGCAGATCCAGTGTCAGGCTGACAGCAATAAATTCCGCGGGAGCCAGCAGCGCCAGACGGACCTGCAAGATCATCTTTCCCTGGCGAATATCGTCTTGCGTCATGGTTTCATCCAGCCCGATACTGAGCGAAAAGGCCTCATCCTCCACCGTGCCGAAAAAGGCGCCGGCCAGCCATTGCTGGCGCAGCCACGTCCAGACCTGGCCCTTTAACTTCATCCAGGTTGGGGCCGTATTCGGCTCAAATAGGTAAGCGCGTGCCAGTTTGCTCAGATAGTGCTCCACGCTGCTGACCAGTAAACGGGTCTGGATATAACGCCAGGGTGAGTCCCCCTCGTTGAGCAAGGTCCGGCATCCCCACAGGCGCACGCCTTTCCCGACAAAACTGCGGATCAGGTTGCAGGACACCCCCTGGTTATCCAGCAATGCCTGAGACGTCAGGATACTTTGGGTGGGGCGACGGGTTTTGGCCAACGGGATGTTGGCCGGAGCCTTCCAGACCCCGTTATCGTGGGCACTGCGCTGAATGGCCGCCGCGACGGCCGGCAGGGGGGACAACACCACAGGTGCCGACGCCTCATCTTCGTAACAGGTTTCCAGCCGTGGCCACCAGGCCGCCCCGCGCTGGCACAAGTCTGCGGAAAAAGACTGCCCGGTCAGCGTCACCGCCTGCGCCGGGGAGTCCGGTAACTCCAGCAGCGCAAAGCGCTGCGGGGCCTGACGACACAGCGTCAGTAACGCTTGCCAGCCCTGATACCACAGGGCATCGACGTCAACCTCAGCCGTGTCCGCTCCCTCGAACGTATTAACCGCATTGAGCTCACTCAGCTCCGGTACCAGGACCAAGCCGGTCTTGTCATCCGCTAACAGCGTCTCCAGCATCTGCGGCGCCTGTAATGCGGCAATCAGCGCGTGCAGACGCGCGGCCGGTTCTCCCTTCCCTGGCCCAAGGGACAGCACGTAGCACCGCCGCCCACCGTTCTCAAAGAAGTGGCGCAGGGAGTACGCCAGCGTCCCACGTTGACCAAAGTGGACGATCGCCTGCGTCAGTGATCCCACGCTGACGGGCTGGATCGCCGTGACAAGTCTCGCCACATCAGGGAAGGTATAACCAATAAACAGGGGCATCGTCACCGGATCGTCGCCTGACGCTTGCGTTAACAGTGTTTCATCGTACGAAACCCCAGGAAGAACCATTGCCATCACAATATCCTTATAAAGAGTCGGAAAAGGGGTTTCCCCCTTTACTGAGACATGTCCTGAGTAAACTTGAGGATGATGAACTCGGCAGGGCGCACGGCGGCCATCCCCACCTGAATGATCATTTGCCCTTGGTTAATCTCGTCTTGTGTCATGGTGATGCCTTTACCGACGCGCACAAAATACGCCTCTTCCGCCTTGTTGCCGGCCAGGGCGCCCTGTTGCCATAGGCGGTGAAGGTAGTTATCAATCGCTGCCTGCACCCGTTTCCAGGTCGGCTGGCTGTTGGGTTCAAACACCATCGGCTGCAGGGCCTTTTTGATGTCGCGCTCTGCCGCATCGAACAGGCGGCGCACCGGGATATAGCGCCAGTCATCATCATCTTTCTGCGTGCGACTGCCCCACACAACCAGCCCGCGATCGCTGAAATGACGAATGACATTGATGCCTTTCGGGTTCAGCTCCGACTGTTGCTCATTGGTGACCCGGACGCTGACATCGCTGACGCCATTGAGTACCACATTCGCCGGCGCTTTCCACACCCCACGTTCACCGTCAGTCTTGCAGTACACCCCCGCCATCAATGCGGAAGGCGGAAGCGACAGCGGCGCACTCAGGTAACCGGACAGGGATTGCGCAATTTCGGCGGCAAAGTCTGCGTTAACGGCACGAAGATCGGCCAGCGTGGTGATAGGCTCCCCGCCAGCATCGATGTAACCGTCGATGGTAACCTCTGCGTCATCCAGCTTACGGATGTGCGGTAGCTCTACATTCGGGTAATACACCGCCACCTGGGCGGAACCGCTGACCGCACTGGGTACCTCGTCATTGACGCTGTCGGCCAGCAGGAAATACCCTTTGTGCTGGCCGAGTGAGGGGGCCAGGGCGCCATACACCGCAGAACGGTAATCCTCATAGGGATCCGGACAGGCCAGCAGCGTGATCGCCCCTACCTCGTCGATGAGACCCGGCAGCGCGGCCAATTTGGCATCATAGTCTGATTCCTCCAGCGGATAGAGGTAGCAAGGGCCGCCGCCGTTCTGGAAATAAAGCCGCAGGGCGACGGAGGCCGTAGAGTCCAGGACCTTAATATCAACAATATCGTAGGTATATTCATCCTCCCCCTCATCGACAAACGTTGTCGCCGCTTCAGACGGCACCGTTTCCGACTTTTCGTTTTCAGGGGGCATTGGCCTCACCTTGATGCGTGCAGTGGAGGCCACGGCGGTATCAAACAGGGTGGTATAGTCCAGCCAGCTGCCGATGCGCGTAATGACGCCCGCCAGCTCTGGCTTGAGCGGGGTAAAACGCGCGACAAATAACGGTACGGCGGTCGCTCCCGCGCTCACCGACATCGCCGGCGAGGCATCTTCTTCAATATAAACACCCGGTACAGTTGTATCTGTAGGCATGTTCTTTTCCTTCAGTGAATTATTGCGCGATATCCTGGCTGAACTGCAGGATGATGAATTCTGCCGGGCGAACCGCGGCCAGGCCGATTTTGATGATCATCTTCCCCTGATTAATCTCTTCCTGGGTCATGGTGAGATCTTTGCCGACCTGAACAAACCAGGCGTTAGCTGGGGCATTACCGGCCAGTGCGCCCTGCTGCCACATACCGTGCAAATAACTGTCTACGGCGGCCTTGACGCGCTGCCAGGTCGGCTGGCTGTTGGGTTCAAACACCAGTTTATTCAGAGCCTTTTGAATATCCCGCTCAACCGTATTGAACAGGCGGCGAACCGGGATATAGCGCCAGTTATCACTGTCCTCCAGCGTGCGGGTGCCCCACACCACGGTGCCCTGGCCCGGGAACGTGCGGATCATATTCAGCGCCTTGCCCTGGTTATACTTACCCTGGAAATCATCGCTGACGGCGAACGCGGGGGTAACGCCATTCACGGCCTGGTTGGCCGGCGCTTTCCACACGCCACGCGTACGGTCGGTTTGGGCAATGGAAACCGCGGCGATAGCGCTCGGTGGCACCGTTTCACCCGACGCTAGGGTGCCCCACGGGTAAAACACCGCGCCAAACGGGGAAGTCGGATACGCCTTCATGACCTCATCCGGCTTCGCCGTGCCGGCAATTCTCTCTTTCGGGCCGTCAAACAGGCCAAAGATACGGTAGCCCTGACTCACCACCCTGTTGAAAGCATCATAAACAGTAGTAGCCGTCGTGGTATCCGTCCCTGCTGCAACAATCAGCGTAATATCATCGTATTGCGCCACCGCGTCGGCGATACTGGTCTCGCCCACCAGATAGCATTTACCGCCGCCGTGCATAAACCACAGGCTCAGGCTGGTGTAAAAAGCATCTTTCAGCGGCGTAGGATACACGGAGGTAAATGCCGCCCAGTTGCGGAAAACCTGAATCGGTTCATTCGTGGTGACGACACTTTGACTGTCGTACGCAAACAGGGGCACTGCAGTGGCGGCACTGTTGACCGAAAAGCTCGATACGGCATCTTCGCTGAGATAAACACCGGGGTAAGTGGTTGTCACTGTCATGGCAACATGTCCTCTTGGTTAGGCTGTCTGAATGGTCACGCGATCGGCCATGAGCGTGATTTGCTGTACCGCGATTTCGTTACTGGTCGCATCAAATGACGGGGAGGTCAGTGAAGTTGGGAAGGCGTTGCTCACATTCCAACTGACCAGCACTTCCGTGCCGGCTTCATTGGTCAGGCTGATCATGATGTCTTTCTTTTCAACCTGATTGAGTTGAATGGAATTAATCCACTCATACATCGCATTTTTGCCCGGAAATACCCCTTTACTCAGCGTAATGTTAGGCACCTGTCGCTGGCCGGGCATTTTGTACCAATTGCCGGTCCCGTCCCGGTATTCAATGGTGTCAAAATTAATGTCCAGACCGGAGGCGCTGGTAAACGACACCTGCTCATCGCCCAGGGTCACAATAAAGCGATAGGTCGGAATGGGATATTGCACTGCAATGTCATCTGCGGTAGTAGCCATGAGTTCAATCCTTCTTTTTACAATGGATAATGAGTGCAAATAATCTCGTTGAAATTATTTACATGGAGTACAGATTAATTAATTCGGTTTTTTCCTGAAAAAAAGCACGCTACCGCCCCCTGATTTACACCAGTTGTTTTTTCACGCTTATAAATAAAGAAATATGTCTAACTGTCTTACTTAATTCAGAAAGAGTGCGCGTTCGGCTGCTCTTCTGCGTACCAGTCCGGGACTCGTTTTACCGCCGGCATGGATCCAGCGTCCAAATTCCTGTGCCGCGCCGTCATCATCTGTAGTGGATCACAAAATCAGGACACCGGAATAACCTGTCTCCACTTTTCTTCATGCAAGCAAGGCGGTAAACCACCGTTGTTCGTATGAGGGCGATAAACGTTGTAATAACCATTTATCCACTGGTTTATATCGCGTACTGCATGGCTAAAATCACTATAGCCACCTTTCGGAAGCCATTAACTTTTAAGGCTGCGAAAGACTCTTTCTATCGGCGAATTATCCAGGCAATTCCCTCTGCGACTCATACTTGCATTACCCCATCACGCCAGAGTAATTTCCTGTATTTATTGCTTTTATATTGAACCCCTTGATCCGAATGAAACAGCAGACGGCCATCACGAGGTCGTATTTCCAGAGCGTTACGCAAAGCCCGGCACACCAAATTAACATCAGCGGTTAATGAGAGGGCTGAACCTATAATCCGGCGTGAATAAGCGCGAGATAGCACCGTCCGTCCTGCAGGCGAATAAAACTGATATCACCACACCAGACGCGGTTTGGTGCGGCGGGGTTAAACTGTCGGTTCAATAAGTTTGGTAATGCCGGACTGTTGTCTTCATTTACCCAGTCGCGATGTTTAACAGGCTGGCGACTAGTCAGCCCGCATTCCTGCATCAGTCGTCGCGCCAGCCACCGACCCGCATTAACGCAACTCTGGCGCAACATCTGACTGATTGCCCGACTACCTGCAGCACCACGACTGAGAGCATGGAATGCTCTCACCCGACTTCGTAATTCAATTCTTTGTGCATTAACAGACCGCTTCACCTGCGCGTAATAAACGCTACGGCGAATGCCGAATAAATGACAAAGGATCTGCACAGGCCACTTTGCTATTAGCTGCGATATGCACTTTGTGGCATACTCTTGCTTGATAACCATGCTGAGCGACAATAGATAGCATCAATGAATTTATAACTAATATTTTTATTTCTCATTGTTTTGAACAGAGAATCCAGGTCAACAGGATATATATCTCGTCCCATTCTGTTACGTACCGTCAATACATCAACACCATAATGATTCGCAATGTTACGTACAAATTTATATGTATCTTCTGCATATTCTTAAATATTATAATTTCTGATAAACCCACCACCTGAAATCGACTTTCTCGGTATAACTCGCAGAGCTACGACGTCTTCCAAGTCAGGATCATATAAGGCATAGTTATCGGCTGAGTAATAACGAATGATGGATTCCGTAGGCAAATATATCCTTTTCGGTAGCAGGCTCTGTTCTCCATGAGCAGTTATCAATAACCGATTTGACTGTCTTCCTGTCGACTTGAAAAGATAATAATCACCGCCCAATGATGTTGCCCCTACAGATATTCTTTCATTACTCCGAGAGTAACAAGAAAACCTACTTATCATTCCTCCTTTATTATTTATTAAATCATATCTTCCCATAAATAACTTCCATGGTTCTTAGTGCCAAAGAAAATAGTAGCCACGATTAATAATCTATAGATGGGTGTAATTAAAGATTTTTTCTGAACCAATCAGTCTGAATAGTGGTTATATTATTAAAATGTTTACCACTGTACATGTCATAATGTTTAGCCTCTTCTTCTATATGCAACGCTTTATGTAATGACCCTACAGCATTGTACAAAGCGACGCCTTGTTCCGGTGAATTAACAGTATCTTCTCCCGCGACAACCACTAAAACTGGGCAAGTTACACGTGCCGCATTATCTTTGGGTTTATATCCTAAGGTTTCTCGTACAGTCAGGAAAGGTATTTTAATATCCATAGCTGGATAAAGCGCTTTATTGGTTTCAAAGAAAGTTTTCGACTCGATGTCATTCAGTACCCGTGTTACCCCCACGAATGTTTCTTTGCCCGTAGTTTTTTGCTTTGCTGCCATTTTATCTAATGTGGCAATAAATACCTGCTTTTCTTCCTCAGACAATTTTCCGGTAACGACCTGTTCACCATCAGCAAAAGCAAGTTGGCTCACCACACATGAGATATCAGGATTATCAGCTGCTGCGCCAAATACATGGCAACCACCAAATGAAGTGCCCCATAAACCGATGCGCTGAGTACTGATATTTGGCTGCGCTTTAATCCATTCGACTACGCTGAGGATATCTTCAATTTGCATTGCAGGAACCAAACGGCCACGCTCACCCAGGCTGGAGCCAAAACCGCGATAATCGAATGTAACTGTATTAAATCCTGCTAATGTAAACGACTCAGCAAACGCAGGTAATAGGATATCCTGAATACCACAAAAACCGTGACACAAGATCACAATAGGTCTGTTGTCTGGATCTTCAGAAGTACGCAGGGTCAGGGAAATACCATTGGGTAACTGATAGATAACTGTTTTCATCCTAAAAACCTTTTTCATATGGAAAGATAAAAGTACCAAAGTAATATTGGTTAAGGTGCCCGATACGTCAGAGCCTATCCCTAATTCTGTGTAATTAATTTCCGTAATATATTAAAGGTGCTCACTTAAGTGAGCACAGAACTCAATAATAAATCGACTCATTACCAATTTTTCGTCAATCACTCCACCACAGCCTCTTTGACATCAGCAATACGAACTTCGTAAACCATAGTGGCATTAGGGGGTATTTCAGGTAAGTTACCTTGTTCGCCGTAGGCCAGCGATGGCGGAACTACCAAAGTGATTGAACCATGGTTTTTCAACAACCGTAACACTTCTTGGAATAATGCCGGATAATCATTAAGTGGCTGAGACATAACCTTATTATTACTTTCCATATCATTGATGACTGTTCCATCAGTCAGGCTCTCTTTAACCACGATATCGACAACCGCATTTCCTTTAATGTCTTCATCACCAACGTAATCAATGTAATACCAGAATCCCGAAGATGACTGCTGCACACCTTTTTTCTGCTTAAAATTATTTACAAATTCATCATCTGTTTTTTGCGCAGATTTCAGCGCCTTTTCACGTGCTGTAGCGATGACATTTTCCGAGTCACTAAAAGCTTTATCCAGTTCCTTGGGCGCTAACTTATATTGGCCAGTAAATGCATCAGTGACGCCAGAGAATAATGCTTGTCGATCCACATCAACGCCCCAGCCAGACCTTTCTTGCTCCATTTTGTTGATGTCTTTACCCAGCGCCACTCCCGCAGCATAAGACTGTCGAGCTGTCGCACTTTTTAGTATTTCTGATGTAGCAAATAATTTGTCTTTGCCACGTAATTGAACCACTTCACTTTCCAGCCGCGCCTCAATCTGCTGTTTTTCATGCAGTTTAGTGCTGACTTGCTGATAACGTTTATCAGCATCAGCCACCTGCTGGCTCATTTTGGCCAACTCTGCCTGCTCTTGAGCACGCTGTTTTGTTATTTGAGTGACTGTTTGCTGTGTCTGTAGGTTTTTCTGTTGTGCCTGGGCGACTAAGGTTTTCGCATGTTGTTCATTCGGGGTAATCGCCATCGCCTGGCGCAGCTTACTGAACATCAGGCTAACAGTGGAGAAATCGAACTCAGGGTTAGCGGTTTTTTCTTGCTTGACCTTATTGAGCGGCTCCATTTGTTGTTGCAAACCCGCAATGACTTGCTGTTGTTGTAACAACTGCCGCTGTGCTTTTTGTAATTCCAGCGTTAATGCCAGCTCTTTTGCCGATTGTTGCCCACTTTTATTGGCCGGTGGTGCCGGCGGTCGCACTTTTTGCTGCTTTGGTGGCACTTTTTCTTTTTGCACCGGCTCACGCTGCTGGTATCGTTCAGCAAATTGCAAAAGCATAGGAACGCCGGGTTGTTCATTTTTCGCAATCGCAGCTATAGGAAAAAGCAAAGGCAACAGAGTACCCAACAACGCAAACTGGGATGGTTTCATTGTTATTTTGTCCCGCGTTCCGCAAGGCTAGTCAACAGCACTTGATTAATTTCAGAACAGAACAAATTAACCCGATAGTGATAAAGCGCATCTAGGGTATCCTGACTGTCGACATTAACGTTGGTGCGAACTCCCGCATATTCCGCTGCACTATTCATTAAGGTATCAAACCGCTGCTGGTAAACCCCATATTTTGCAGCATCAATTTTTTGCAATGCTTCTAATTGCCGTTGGCAAAGCCCTAGTCTGTTGGCTTCATCAGTGGCGGAGGACTTAATCTCACTGCTTTGAGCATTACCCTTCTGAGGGTTAATATGGCTCTGACTGTTTTCCATTTGGCAGCCAGCTAATAACAGGCATAGCACAAACACTATGGGAATAGTTTTCATCTTCATTTACTCTCATTTCTACTTTATTTATTTGCTTCAGACCTACCTTTATTTAAAGGTTTTCTGTTCTGCATAGGTGATAAATCAGTCAATAATTGATCATAAGAGTAAACAACAAACACACCAACATCAAAATATTCTTTTTTCCTCGAAAAATATAGGTGATAAAACCAAAAAAAAATAAAAAACAAGCACAAAAAACCATAAAAATATATTTTGAATGTACTGTATAGCTTTATATACTTTCTTGCCAGGTTACATCAAAAATGAATCCCACCGATTAGCACAAGCAGTTATTTATAAATTTTAATAATTAAGACAAATCATATAAAAACCCCCATCAGTCCTAAAGATATAATTTACCTTAACCTATATATTATCTGAAATAGCTATTTAAAATTAAAAATATTCAGTTTTCTTGAGCTGCATCTATTGCCTACATCATGAATAAAAATTTGTTTACTCTGTTTGAATTTTACAAAATAATGCCGAGCAAAAGAGGAATTAAAAAATGAATGACTATATTTATTTTGATGTCAATTTTGTAGGGACCGATGGCAGTATGGAGTATAACCGTTATCTTAAAACCTTAGAGATAACTATGCATGGCGCACCATTCAATGCCAATCATATGTCAACGCTAACACTGGCAAAAAAATTAAGCAGGTTCTAGGTAGCCCCGTTGGTCATCGTCCTATACATTTAGATGAGATAAATGAAGTTCGGTTTTATTGTTGTTGGAGTGCTTTCGGTGGTGCAGTTTCTGTCGCCAATTTACAGGCAACATACTTAAACAAAACCGTTAGGGCATATAATAGTCGCTATTGTCCGCCAGGCACAGCCGGTGGTTATGATAATAAAGACAAAATATTCCTTCCCCAACCCAAAAACTTTATTAGAAAAAATGCTCATAGAGTACTTCACTTCACCTCTAACTCAGTTATCTTGCCAATATGTCGTGTAATGAGAAGATAACTTTTACCCTGCAATATTTTATCGATCCTTATCCCTATTTACCGAGGTCTGGGGCTGAGTTTACACGGATGCGCCCCCCTATATTTATAAAAAATTGATAATAATACTGCGGAAGAAGCTTTAATGTTAAAATGGAGATAGAGCATACCATTTTAAGCACTAATTGCTAAAATTCATGGAGTACTGAATTTGATAGTTAAATTAGAAATGCAAACTATAATAACCATCTTATTATAAAAAAATAAATATTTAAGATATATCAACAATATATTGTTATTATTAAAAACCTAGTAATGCAAATACTTAGGTATTACAAAAAACAAAACCAACCACTCAGATTAAAAATAAGGTAATTCATAACAAATCAACAGAAATTCTTAGATATCTATATTTTAGATAATGGGATAATGAAAAAATTAATAACCTTAGGAGAATTCTAATGAGCAGTAATTTAGCCCGTCAAACAGAAGCAGCATATCAAAAAGCAGAATGGGAGTGCGCAGAAGCTTATCTAAAGGCTGAAAAAGATAAACAGTGGCGGAGTGGTATTCAGAAGCAATGGCAAGAGAAAGCGTCTAAGGCTATACTGGCCATGTGCCCACAGCATCTTAGACATACCGATAAAAAACTCGTTCACCTAAAAGACATACGAAATCATAAAAATCAATTGGTTACACTACTAAAAAAAAGAGAAAAAATAAATCTGGCTATGATCAGACACTTTCAACAGAAGCTCAATGGCTTCATGATGTTGTAATGTAGTGGTCAAGCAAAACTGGCCACGGCTTTAGAGTTTTTCCAGAACAATCGCTCTGATTCATTTGGCGTCAAACCACCATTATATTGATGAGGTCTGAGCTGGCTGTAATATCCCGTTATGTAATTCGTTATCGCTGTCCTGACTTCGCTAAAATTAGCGTATCCATTATCCGGTACCCACTCCGTTTTCAGACTTCTAAAAAAACGCTCCATGGGGCTGTTATCCCAGCAATTCCCTCTGCGACTCAGGCTTTGCTTTATCTGATATCGCCACAGTAACTGTCTGAAATTCCTGCTGGTATAGTGGCTGCCTTGATCCGAGTGATACAGCAAATTAGCAGGTTTTCCTCGCGCTTCCCAAGCCATGAACAGCGCTTTACCTGTCAGTGCAGAGTCCGGGAAAAATGACATCGCCGCACCAGACCTGATTAGGCTCTGTTACTGCAAACTGGCGTTCCAGATAATTGGGGATCTCTACGTGTTTCTTAGACGCCTTTTTATATCGATGACCAGGCTGCTGACAACTGATGGGATTAAGTTCTTTCATTAGCTTTGTTGCCCGCCAGCGGCTCAATTTTACGCCTTTGGTAGTGACCATCGCGGCAATATTACGTGCACCTGTGTAAGTACCCCACTTAAAAGAACCATTCACTTTTAGAGATCTTCCGACATACTGACTATGTCCCTTTGAGGAGATCGCTATGCGCAAAGCACGATTCACTGAGCACCAGATCATCGCCGTTCTGAAGTCTGTTGAAGCCGGACGTACTGTCAAAGATGTCTGCCGCAAGGCCTCCATCTCTGAAGCTAACTATTATAACTGGAAGGCAAAATATGGCGGTATGGAAGCTGCTGATATCAAAAAGATAAAAGATCTTGAGGATGAGAACCGTCGTCTCAAGCAAATGTTTGCCGACCTGAGTCTGGAGTGTCGGGCATTGAAAGATGTTATCGAAAAAAAGCTTTAAAACCAGCGATAAAGCGTGAGCTCGTCAGTTATCTGACGGCGAAATTTACAATGAGCATACGCCAGGCATGCAGGACGTTATCGCTGAGCAGGACAGTCTTTCTTTACCAGCCGGATACACGGCGTGATGAACCGGTGATTCAGGGGCTAATTGAGGCAGCAGAACGCTATCCGCGATACGGCTTTAAGAAGTTGTTTCAGGTGCTGCGCAGGCAGGGTCACCGCTGGAACCATAAACGGGTTCACCGAATTTATTGTCTGTTGAAATTAAATTTTCGTCGTAAGGGAAAACAACGTCTGCCGGTGCGTAATCCGGCACCACTGGCAACACCGGAGCAACTGAATCAGAGCTGGTCGATTGATTTTATGCATGATGCATTGGTCTGTGGCAGACGATTCAGGACGT
>NZ_JBLWEX010000295.1:0-41250 GCF_048323875.1 Yersinia sp. LJYL362 | reverse complement strand
CAGCTGAAATTAACTATGAAGCTGCCCGACTGGCCCGTATCTGTGCTGATGAATGGACTGCCCGCACGCCCGACAAACCACGCTATGTTGCCGGGGTGCTTGGCCCGACCAACCGAACCGCGTCTATCTCACCGAAAGTGAATGATCCGGCATTTCGTAATGTCAGTTTTGATCAGTTGGTTGAGGCTTATCGTGAATCGACCCGTGCTCTGATTGAGGGCGGCGTCGATTTAATTATGATTGAAACGGTTTTCGATACCCTGAATGCCAAAGCTGCCACCTTTGCTGTCGAATCTGAATTTGAAGCTATGGGGGTGCTGTTACCGGTGATGATCTCCGGCACCATTACCGATGCTTCTGGCCGTACTTTATCCGGCCAAACCACCGAAGCTTTTTATAACTCTCTGCGCCACGTGAAGCCGCTCTCTTTTGGCCTGAACTGCGCTTTAGGGCCGGATGAGCTACGCCAATATGTCGCTGAGTTATCACGAATTTCTGAATATTATGTCAGTGCGCACCCGAATGCCGGTTTGCCGAATGCCTTTGGTGAATATGATCTGGAAGCCAAAGAGATGGCCGAGCAGATTGGTGAGTGGGCGCGGGCAGGGTTTTTAAATATTGTCGGCGGGTGCTGCGGTACCACGCCACGTCATATCGCCGCGATGGTGAAAGCTGTCGCTGGCGTTGCACCACGCCCGTTGCCGGAGATTCCGGTCGCTTGCCGTTTAGCGGGGCTGGAACCACTGACAATCGATGCCAACACACTGTTTGTTAACGTCGGTGAACGGACCAACGTCACGGGTTCGGCCCGCTTTAAGCGGCTGATAAAAGAAGAGAAATATGGCGAAGCGCTCGATGTGGCTCGTCAGCAGGTTGAAAGCGGCGCGCAAATCATCGATATCAATATGGATGAGGGCATGTTGGATGCTGAAGCCGCTATGGTGCGTTTCCTGAATCTGATTGCCGGTGAACCCGATATTGCCCGGGTGCCGATTATGATCGACTCTTCCAAATGGGATGTCATCGAAAAAGGTCTGAAATGTATTCAGGGCAAGGGCATCGTTAACTCCATTTCGATGAAAGAGGGTGTAGATGCCTTTATTCATCATGCCAAACTGGTGCGGCGCTATGGTGCGGCGATGGTGGTGATGGCGTTTGATGAGCAGGGGCAGGCTGATACGCGCGCGCGCAAGATAGAGATTTGCCGCCGCGCCTACAAAATTCTGACTGAAACCGTTGGCTTCCCGCCGGAAGATATTATTTTTGACCCGAATATTTTCGCCGTCGCTACCGGGATTGAAGAACATAACAACTACGCCGTCGACTTTATTGAAGCTTGTGCCGATATCAAAGCCGAACTGCCGCATGCCATGATTTCAGGCGGTGTCTCCAACGTTTCGTTCTCCTTCCGTGGTAATGATCCGGTGCGGGAAGCTATTCACGCGGTATTCCTTTATTACGCCATTCGTAATGGAATGGATATGGGTATCGTCAATGCCGGGCAGTTGGCTATCTATGACGATCTGTCAGATGAACTGCGTAATGCAGTTGAGGATGTCATTCTTAATCGTCGTGATGACAGCACTGAGCGCCTGCTAGATCTGGCAGAAAAATACCGTGGCAGTAAGAGTGATGAGGTGGCGGTTCAGCAAGCAGAATGGCGCGGCTGGCCGGTGAAAAAACGCCTGGAATACTCGTTGGTTAAAGGGATTACCGAGTTCATTGAGTTGGATACTGAAGAAGCCCGTCAGCAGGCTGACCGGCCAATCGAGGTTATCGAAGGGCCATTGATGGCCGGGATGAATGTGGTGGGTGACTTGTTTGGTGAGGGGAAAATGTTCCTGCCGCAGGTGGTAAAATCCGCCCGAGTGATGAAACAAGCGGTCGCCTATCTCGAACCTTATATTGAAGCCAGTAAACAGAAAGGTACTACGGCAGGTAAAATCTTGCTGGCGACGGTTAAAGGCGATGTGCATGACATCGGCAAAAACATTGTCGGTGTGGTGTTGCAGTGTAATAACTATGAAATCATAGACTTGGGCGTGATGGTACCGACCGAAAAAATTCTGCGTACCGCGCGGGAAGAAAAGGTCGATATCATCGGTTTATCTGGTCTGATTACGCCATCGCTCGATGAAATGGTGAATGTCGCCAAAGAGATGGAGCGCCAGGGCTTCACCTTGCCGCTGCTGATTGGCGGAGCTACCACCTCCAAAGCACACACCGCGGTTAAAATTGAGCAGAACTACAGTGGGTCCACCACTTATGTCTCTAACGCATCTCGCAGTGTTGGCGTAGTTTCAGCCTTGTTATCTGATACGCAACGAGATGATTTTATAGCGAAAACTCGCAAAGAATACGAAACCGTCCGTATTCAGCATGCGCGAAAAAAACCACGTACCCCGCCGGTTAGTTTGCAAGTGGCACGAGATAACCAAACCGTTATTGATTGGGAAAATTACACTCCGCCAGTGGCGCATAAGTTAGGTGTGCAGGCAGTGGAGGCCAGCATCGAAACTTTGCGTAACTACATCGACTGGACGCCATTCTTTATGACTTGGTCGCTGGCGGGCAAGTATCCGCGTATTCTGGAAGATGAAGTGGTAGGTGAAGAGGCCAAGCGCCTGTTTGCTGATGCCAATGAGATGCTGGATAAGCTGTCAGCGGAGGGCTTACTGCATCCAAAAGGTGTCATCGGGCTTTTTCCGGCCAACAGTGTTGGCGATGACATCGAAATCTATCGCGATGAAAGACGTGATGAAGTGCTGGTGGTTAGCCATCACTTGCGCCAGCAAACCGAGAAAACCGATTTTCCGAACTATTGTCTGGCTGATTACGTCGCACCTAAATCCAGCGGTAAAGCTGATTATTACGGTGCTTTTGCGGTTACCGGCGGGCTGGAAGAGGATGCTCTGGCCGATGCCTATGATGCTCAACATGATGATTACAACAAAATCATGATTAAGGCGCTGTCTGACCGGCTGGCAGAGGCTTTTGCAGAGTATCTGCATGAGCGGGTACGTAAGGTGTATTGGGGCTTCTCACCGAATGAAAATCTGAGCAACGAAGAGTTGGTGCGGGAAAATTATCAAGGGATCCGCCCGGCTCCCGGGTATCCGGCTTGCCCTGAGCATACAGAGAAAGGCCAAATCTGGCAGTTGCTGGATGTGGAAACTCATACGGGTATGAAACTGACGGAATCCTACGCCATGTGGCCAGGGGCATCGGTGTCGGGTTGGTACTTCAGTCATCCGGATAGCAAATATTTCGCTGTGGCACAAATTCAGCGAGATCAAGTTGAAGATTACGCTGCCCGTAAAGGGATGCCAATTGCCGAGGTTGAGCGCTGGTTAGCTCCGAACCTGGGTTACGATGCGGATTGATAGGTAAGTCCGTTCGATAACATAAAAAGGAGATAGCCATGATGACTATCTCCTTTTTTATCTACTCTAAATCGGAGCGACGAGTTGGTTTTAGCCTCGTGTCACGCCAGCGACTGCATTTTTCTGTTCAGAGCCGCCATGAGCGCCAAGTACAGGTGTTTTGCCTTCCATCATTTCACCCACACCACTACCGATTGTCTCGGTGATTTTAGTCGAGGCATTGACTCTGGCCCCGCCTTGCGTGTGTTTACCATTGATATCCTGTAGTTCCAGGCCGTTAGTCTGTAAATTTACATCACTGTCTTGACTGGATATTTTCCCGCCAATGAGTTCTGTTTTACCGGCTACATTGAGATTAACTGATTGCGTACCGCTAATGGCGGATTGTTCTGCTACAGCTTTATTATCAACGACTTCTACCTCAATTTTGGCTTTTCCATTGCCACCTTTAACTTGCTCATCCTGAACATTGGTTTTGACTTTTTTGCCAACTGCTTTTGCCCCTTTCTGCCACCATTTTTCTTTGGTTTCTTCTTCACTTGTTGATTCGTCTAATGTCATTTTTTTGCCCTCTTTGGTGTAGCTGAGCGTTTTGACATTGTCTTCTTCTTTCGTGGTGAATTTGCTGGATATTTGGTCATATTGCTTTTTGACTTTGTCGAATAACTTATTGGATTTGGTGGTCAGAGTCTTCTTCACTTTATCTGAACCAATCGGCGACATTTCGGCTGCTTGAGTAATCAAACTATCTTGTTTCTCATTGCTGTGGTTGAAACCAAAGCCGGTATTAACATTCACTTCATGCCGACTATCTTCACGGCTTTGTACTTTCAAGTCACCGCCGATAACACCGGTCATATTGCTGGCTTTAAGAATGCCCCCAGATAGTGCGGCATCTTTGGCACTGTTGAGGACGATATTGTTGCTATTGATATGGGTGTTTTGCTGTATGACAGCATCTAACTGTTCAACATTAACATCCAATTCAGCACTGATATTATGAAGTTTTCCGCTGCTTTGTTTATCAACCACACCTTTGTCATCTTTATTGAAAGAGCTGTTTTGATTACCATTGGCTCCGACAGTAAATTTCCAGTTATTCTTATGCTCTTTGTCTTGTGCCGATTCCAGCAAGATACCGCCATTATCAGCCGTTAGTGTGGTTTTTTGGCTGGTAATATTGGCATTCTGCATATGGATGGCTTGGTTATCGTGACTACCCGCTTTAACCGTTACCGTACCATTACTATTGATCATGCTGCCCTGATGCTTGAGTGCTGATTCATCTTTATTAGCAACTTTGACCTCAGCTCCCGCACTGATTCCTTTGTTATTTTTATCTGTCCCAGAACTTTGACTGATACCTGCGTTGGCTTTTGCAGACCAGGTCATATCCTCTTTGGAACCGTGTGATTGTGCGGCCAGCACATCAACTTTGCCGCCAGCTATCAACTGAACATCACCCGTTGCTTTGTCTTTACTGCCAAATGTTGTGCCTGTCAGGGTTAAGTCTTTCCCTGCATTCAGCTCAATACCTTGCTGACCTTGTAATTGGCTGACTTGAGCAACTGAGGTGCTGCTTTCCCCCTTACTGTTGCCACCACCTAAACCTGCACCAAAGTTTTTACTGCCGGTGTTAGTACCGAGATTAGCTTTAGCGTTAGCCTCAACATTATTGTGGCTTTCGCTGGTGTGGTTGGTCGCTTGCTCAAAGCGAATATTGTTACCCGCAGTAATCGTTGTTTTACCATCACCAGCATTGATATTTGTACCTTGATAGACGGCATCTTGTTTGACGTTGATATTGATGCCATTGGCGGCGTTCATACTACCAACTTGTGCGATATCACCTTTCACATGTTGGTCGGTAGAACCGCCTTTACCCTTGCCATCCAGAGTAATATCTTTACCGGTAGAAGTGTAAATGCGCATATCCACCTCGCCAGAGGTTTCGGTAATATGCCGGTCAGAACTATTAATGGCGGCTTCTGAGGTATGGCTCGCTGCATCCAGAGTAATGCCACCTTTATCGGCTTGATATTTTGTCCCCTGATCTTTAACTTCTCCTGCGGCATTGAGCGCAATATTTCCGCCTTTAATTGATGTTACGACGGATTGACTGCTATTGAGGTGGGTCTCTTTGGTGCCACCTTTAGCAGAGAAGTCTACCCCAGCATTGGGTGCACCTATTTCTCCCACAGCTTCGATCATGCCGCCGAGATCAAGTTTTTTCCCATTATTGATCACATCTTCAATTGGACGAGTGACTTCGCCATAAGCAATATTAGCCTCATAGCCGACATCAACTTTTGTAGTTTTGGTATTCGTTATTTCGTTGTTCTCGGCAGCCAGGTTATGGATATTATTTCCCTCAACCTGATAGGCACCCCCAACACTATGGTTAGTTCCCTGATTGGTCACATCTTTAGTTGCAATGATATTCAGATTACCTGCAACTGTTGAATTAGAAACCACGGCAGCTGATTTATCTGTGGTTGTTTGAGTGTCTTCATAGCTGACATTTGCTCCGCTGCCAGCCTTATCCATACCGCCGGTATAGTGGAAATCAACACCGACAGTTTCTTTGGATTTATCGCTGGAGAGGGTGTCTTGTGCTGCCACAAATGAAACATTTTCGCCTTTAATTTCGGCATCGCCTTTGGTGGCAGTGATATTAGATCCAGTGAAGGTGACGTCTTTTTTAGCGTCTAGTTTGACGTTACTACCTTCAAGTGATGCCGCGTGATTTTTGGTGCTGTCAGTTTTCTCACTTTCGCTAGTGTGAGTTAGCTTCAGGCCTGCTTGATACTGATGTTTACCATCATCACTGGTGAAGCCGGAGATGGTCAGTTTGGTTTTTTGTTCATCTATTTGCTGTTGGGTTTGTGCAGCTTTTACATTGATGTTACCCAGTGTCTCAATACCTAATTCACCCGCACTTTTGACCATACTGCCAATCACATCGACATTATCTTTACTGATAATTTTAAGATTAGCGTCAGAAACCAATTCACTGCCTATCACTGTTTCATCACTATTATTGGCTTTATGAGAGCTGCCGGTGATATTAAAGGCGACACCGGTACGTTCATCTATTTTTGTTGTCGTCGTACTGATGGCATTGTCAATTTTAATACCACCTTCGCTGGCCTGCACATAACCATCCTGTGTTCCTTTAACCTGGCTACCGGTAATGGAAACACCTTTATTGCCGATAACCAAAATTTTTCCATCAGCCGTTATTTCAGAGCGATGAATGGTTTCTGCATTTTTATTGTTATTATTGTGATCAATGCCACCCAGACCTAAGTTTTGTTCATTCTTGCCGTTAGTCATTGTCTGGTTTTTAGTTTTTTGTACATCAATTTTTACTTCATTGGCATTGATTAATAAATTACCGCCAGCAGAGGCCTTAGCGCCATAGGCACTCATTTTCCCTTCTGCGGTCAGCCCCATATTACCACCCGCTTTTAGCGTGGTTTTATTCAGTGTTTGGGTGTCTGTTTGGTTATTCCAGGATTTATCTTCTCGTGTTTGTACATATTTATGACCTTTTTTATGAATGGAGTCTTGTTCAATAACCCCATCCAGTTTTAAATCTTTTTTGGCTTTAACTGAAAGGTTGTTACCTGCTTCAACAGAGGAACCGGATAGTTTTATATCCCCTTTAGTTGATTCAAGTGAGACATTATTCTCCGCAATGATGGTAGTTCCAATAACGCTTTGTTGTTGATTTTTATTATTTTCAGATTTACTCCAATTATGTAACCCCCACCCACCTTTTTCTGAGTAACCATCGGTTTGTGTATTAGTAATTTCTTCTGTACCAAATTTAATATCTGAACCTTGCATAACAATATTTTCACCATCAATAATGGCGGCATTAAGATGATTTTTTTTCTTGGCAATGATAGAAATATTTGAGCCTTCAATTTTAGTGCGTTCAAGTGTCTGTGTCGTGATGCCGCCAGAGGATGATTCAATAATATCACCTGAAGTATATATGTCACCGGCGTTGACGGTTATATCTTTACTGGTTAAGTTTGCGGGGAGCGGGTTATAATCTAGCTTTGGATCGAAATCGACATCAAGATTCAATCTCCCTGGTGTTGAAATTTCTATCGAGTCACGGGCGATATACCCATTTGACATATTGACTCCATTACCTTCTGCGGTATTAACTATCCTGATTCTGCCAGCCTGCATACCGCCAAATATTTTACTGTCGTACGCCGAACCAACATATTTTTGTGATGCAAGTATTTCCCCATCAGTACCCACTTTGTTTTGGCCGAGAATGATACTAATGCCTTCTCTGGAATCTACAGCTCCCAACATATTAATACGTGGCGCAATTAAGTCTATTGGCCCAGCTGCTGATGTATAACCTGTTATATCTAATAAATTGGTGTTATTACGAGTGTCAAAGCCTTGTAAATTACCTTGGTCTACTAGCGGATTACCAACTACCAGTGAGTTTCGAGTAGTATTAATAAAACCGCAGCCGTCACAGGTAATTCCATTAGGGTTAGCCAGAATATAGTCAGCAGCCATGCCAAAGACTTCCTGCTTGCCTAATAATAATGAAGGGTTACGGCTGATAACTTCATTCAGAATAATATTCGCTGCTTGACCATTTAAATTCTGGTTAGCGGATAATTGCCCAGCAAGTTGTGACTGTCCGGCACTGAGGGAGTTATTAAATACAGCACCCTCTTTGCTAACATTGAATTCATTATATTGGTTATGGGATAAACCGGAGGCCGAGGGTTTGACGATATCGACTACCGCAGCGCCATTGATTGAGCTAACTCCTGGGTTATGAGCAGGATCGCCAGCACCGACAATGCCCGCTGCATAACAGGTGGCGACTGATACTGAAATAATAGCGACGGCCGCCGCCAGTTTTCCTGCCGGGGAGAGCCTGAACTTATTTTGTTTCATTTTTACTTCTCCATTTTTGTCATATTGCTTGGTGTTGATAAAAATTGGCTTTCACTGGCAGCGGTGAACTAAAAGGAATAAGAGAAGCGCGCCAGAATTTGAGTCGGGTCTTTATTTTCTGATTTACCGGACAGCAGATGACCACGACTGGCTTCAATATCCAGTTTGATATCGCGGTAGCTGATATTGATGCCCGCGCTTAAACCCATAGCGCTGCTCCAGCCTTGTGATAATTGCTGAATACGACCGACATCCGCCCCTAACCGTGGCGTTATAATGGTGTTGCCAAGAGAGAAATTGCGGGATAGCGTATTTTGTAAATACCAACCTTTATCGGCAGATAAAGTATTGCGACTAAAGCCGCGAATAGCATTGCTGTCGGTGATACTCAACCATTCAACGCCCGGTAAACGGTCGCGGGTATATTGGCCATAGAATTGATTACTAAACAGGTAGAAGTCATCAAACAGTTTGAAATATTGATTGGAAGTAACGGCTGCTTTAACTTTAGTGAATTGGCTATCCTGATAACTGGCAGTTAAATTCTGATCGGCTCCTAACCACGATAATCCTTGTTCAATACCCACATTTATATTGAATATGCCAGTTGGTAGGATGTGAAGGTGATTAATGCCTAATTCAAATACCGTCAGTGTCGGGCTACTCACTGCTATTCTTTGATCGTTAAAATAGTTTTCTGCCTGTTTATAGGTTAACTGTGCGCTTAAGCCATTAATTTGGTCTTGTTCGCGATGGAAAACGTAATCAGTCCGTAAACCGTGCTGCTGGGTTTTCCCCTTGAGCTCAATAGTATTAAATTGCAATTTCACCGGATAAAGGTATTCGGAATAACTGCCAAAACCACTGAAGGTCAGTGCACCGTAAGGAACGGAATAAAATAGTGAGTAGGCTTTACTATGATTTTTCTGTGGATTATCAGTGGTGGTGCTGATATTCAAACTGAGGGAATCCGATAGCCCAAGAGGGTTATCGAAAGAAAATGCATTGCGGCTCAACCATTTTCCGGTACTTTTATTACCATAATTATCAAGAGAGGTTGTCAGATGCCACGGTTTTGTCCGGATATTACTCAGTTTCAGAATTGATCCCCCCGCTTTATTTCCCGGTAATATATCTACGGTAATTTTGTTGGAAGGCAGACGGTTGGCTTGATCCAAACTTTGATCAAGTTGTTTAATATTTAATGGCTGACCCAGCATATTGGGGAAAATAGTTTCACCATTTAATTCTGGATCATCACTTTCAATGCTCTCAATAAAGCCTTCTGTGACGTCCACCCCGAGTTCATCTTCTTCGTCGGGAGGAATAAACTGGATGCGCGCTGTAATATAGCCTTTACTAAGATAAAGTTGAGTCAGTTCTCGGGCCAGAAGATTGACATGCTCACTATTGATACATTGTTCGGGTATGACGCTTAATGACTCTAAATCTGTTGCGGTCAATAAGGTAATACCCTGAATATAGATGCCACTAATAGGAAGGCATTGTGCGCTATCGTCTAATTCCGGAGCACTATTTTCAGGCGTATCTATTTCTGCTTCAGGTTGTTTAGCATGAGGTTGGCGACGTTCTTCTATTAAGTGGTTTATCTCATTGCTATTGTTCTGTAAGTTTTGGCGAGCTTCATTGATCGAAGAGGGAATATCCATCCCCGGAGTGGTATTAGCGTAGGCGCCCGTGCTCAATAAAAAACATAATGCGGTGCGTTTTTTGATCATGATATCTGTGGGGGAGTTTACTGGCGGAATAGGCTCAGTCGTCTCCATCCTTGAGTCAAATTTACGGGCAGCACTATTACCGTCCCTGATAAGTAAAAACGGCGGGGCGGCTTGGGAATTAAGTTATATTCAGGAAAAACTGAAATATAATAATTTTTTGATATTCGCAGACAGATAAATAATGAAATTTATAATTATTTAATCTCTATTCAGGTCAATGCAGGATGTTATTGATTAAATTTTAACGGGAGGGGCATGGCAAGATAAAATGGAAGAAATAGATGCCCGTGTTTAACGGGCATGGTGAATAGGCTGGATTACTCTTTGTCTTTATTTACCGGTTTACCTGACCAATAACCTGCCAGCAGTGAGCCAGACAAGTTATGCCAAACCGAGAACAGCGCGCCTGGCAGTGCGGCCAGAGGGGAGAAGTAAATTTTACCCAGAGTCGCTGCTAATCCTGAGTTTTGCATCCCGACTTCAATCGCCAATGTGCGGCAGGTTGACTCATCAAAACCAAACAGTTTCCCACCCCAGTATCCGCTTAACAGGCCAATACCGTTATGCAGAATAACTGCAATAATCACCACGAAACCGACAGAAGCAATGTGGCTCTGACTACCGGCGACTACCGCACTAATAATGGCGACAATACAGACCATCGACATTGCTGGCAGATAAGGCTCGATACGTTTGACTGTTTTAGTAAAGGTATGATGGACAATCAGGCCCGCAGTAATAGGGATAACTACGATTTGCAGAATACTTTTTAGCATCCCAACCACATCCACACTGATGGTGGCATCCACATATAAACGGGTCAGTAGTGGGGTAGCGAACACGCCTACCAAGGTTGAAACCGCAGAGATAGTCACGGAGAGTGCCACATCACCTTTCGCCAGATAAATCATGACATTGGATGCTGTTCCGCTGGCAACACTGCCGACCAATACCATACCGGCAGACAGATCGGGTGGCATACGGAATAAGATTGCCAGAACCCAGGCGGTGAGCGGCATAATCAGATAATGCAGGAATGTTGCCGCCGCAACCGGTGCTGGGCGCGATAACACGCGTTTGAAATCATCCAACCGCAGGGTGACTCCCATAGTAAACATAATAAGCATCAATAGTGGGCCAACATACGGGCCAATACCGACAAAGGTTGTTGGGCGGAAATAGGCCGCAACTGAGAGCAATAATGCCCAGAGTGGGAACAGCCGAGTGATTTTGGCTAACATGAAGCGAGTGTCCTTAATCGTCAGTGTCAGAGATAAGAAAACCGGACGAAAGCGCCCGGTTTGTTATAAAAGCACATTACTTTATTGCTGATTATTTAAACAATTCAGTTGTTCAAATAATCAGTTATTCAAAGAGATTGTGATGCAGCGTTTGTACCACTTTCTCTGCATCAGTGCCCGGTACCAGGAAGCATAGGTTGTGGCTGCTTGCTCCATAACAAATCATGCGGATATTGAATGGGTCTAACACGCCAAACACCTCTTTACCCACCCCGCAGGCTTGCGACAGGTTGTTTCCGATAATTGCCACCAATGCCAGATTTTCTTCCACTTCAACCCGGCACAGGGAGGAGAGCTCGGTCAACAATGAGCTGGTCAACAAGCTATCGCCAGTCGATGTCGAGCCGGTCGTATCTAGTGTCAGCGCTACACTCACTTCGGAGGTGGTTATCAAATCAACCGAGATATTGTGGCGTGCCAGAATGTTAAAAACTTCGGCCAGAAAACCGCGTGCGTGCAGCATATTCAGGCTATGCAGGGTTAGCAGGGTTTGTTTGCGGCGTAATGCTAAAGCTCGGAACAGCGGAGGGTTGTAAGTTTCATTGCACACTAAGGTGCCGCCAGCTTCGGGATCTTTGCTCGATCCGACAAACACCGGGATATCACTACGCACGGCCGGTAATAAAGTTGCCGGGTGCAGCACTTTGGCACCAAAAGTCGCCATTTCAGCAGCTTCTTCAAAAGCGATTTTATCAATACGTTTTGCACCGGGAACTACGCGCGGGTCAGTGCTATAAATCCCTGGAACATCCGTCCAGATATCAATGCGGCTGACATTCAGCGCTTCCCCCAACAATGCAGCAGTGTAATCACTGCCCCCTCGGCCTAGCGTGGTGGTGCGACCTTTACTTTCGCTACCAATAAAACCTTGCGTTACGATAATGGCGTGCTCGATACGTGGCGCTAATTGGGTCTGGGCCAGTTCGGCTAATGCATGGGTATCTGGCTCGGCACGGCCAAAGCGATCATTGGTGCGCATAATTTTACGTACATCAAACCATTCCACCGCCACCTGGCGTTGGCGCAACAGTTCGACAAACAATAATGTCGACATTAATTCGCCGTGGCTGACCAGTTCATCCGTCAGTGCTGCCGAGGTCGCCAGACTGGCCGCCTCTGACAGCATGGCAATGTTCTCCAGCATGCGGTCAATTTCTTCGCGAATAACGGCTGGGTCGGAAAGTTTAGCGAGAATGCTGTATTGAATGCGGCGGATTTCATCTAAATGAATGGCGCGTGTTTCCTGTTCGCAACCATCGGCCAGCGCGACCAACAGATTGGTAATCCCGGCCGAAGCCGACAGAATCACCAAACGAACATCCGGGTTCGATAAAACTACGTCAGCGCTGCGGCTCATGGCATCAAAATCAGCCACACTGGTACCACCAAATTTGGCGACGACAGTTGGGGTTGGGGCGCTGCGAGCAGTCTGTTGTTGTGAAGCCTGTCGTTGTGAAGCGGAAATCATCTAAAAAAACCTCGTGTCAGATGCCATCTCGGGTGGTCGGCTGTATTTTTCTCTGTACAAGGAAATAACGGGTTATCCACTTTCTGTCAATGAAATGGCCATGAGGTATTTTCATATTTAATAATATGCTCCCTCATATCACTAAATTGATTGGATACTGGCCTGAATGTGAGCGACTGCTATGATTGAAGGTCTTCAGATTATGATTAAAAATCTTAAGATGAACCGAGGTATTGAGAAACATGGATCAGATCAATAGTTGTTTCGAGAGATAATACCTATCGCAAGAAAAGAGATCTCAATCACAGGGTAACAGGATACAATCAAGGTATTCGTTTCATTAATCCTTAAGCCTAGAAGAGCGCCGCTATGAAAAATATTAATCCTAGTCAAACCGCTGCCTGGAAAGCGTTACAGCAACACTTTGAACAGATGAAAGATGTCACTATCAGCAGTCTGTTTGCCAAGGACGACCAGCGTTTTAACAAGTTCTCAGCGACTTTTGACGATCAAATGCTGGTGGATTTCTCCAAAAATCGCATTACCAGCGAAACCATGGAAAAACTGCAAGCTCTGGCTAAAGAAACTGATCTGGCTGGTGCAATTAAAGCGATGTTCTCTGGTGAGAAAATCAATCGCACCGAAGACCGTGCCGTGCTGCATATTGCTCTGCGTAACCGCAGTAATACGCCGATTGTGGTCGATGGCAAAGATGTGATGCCAGAAGTAAACGCAGTACTGGCTAAAATGAAACAGTTCTGTGACCGCGTGATTGGCGGCGAATGGAAAGGCTATACCGGCAAAGCGATTACTGATGTGGTGAATATCGGTATCGGTGGTTCAGATCTCGGCCCTTACATGGTGACCGAAGCGCTGCGCCCGTATAAAAATCATCTGAATATGCATTTCGTTTCTAACGTGGATGGCACTCATATTGCTGAAACGTTGAAACCGCTGAACCCAGAAACCACGCTATTCCTGGTCGCATCAAAAACCTTTACCACTCAAGAAACCATGACTAACGCCCACAGCGCGCGTGACTGGTTCTTGTCTACCGCGAGTGATGAGAAACATGTTGCTAAACACTTTGCGGCATTGTCGACCAACGCCAAAGCAGTAGGCGAGTTTGGTATTGATACCAACAATATGTTTGAGTTCTGGGATTGGGTCGGTGGCCGTTATTCGCTGTGGTCTGCGATTGGCTTGTCTATCGCGCTGTCGGTTGGTTTCGAGAACTTCGAACAACTGCTCAGTGGTGCACATGCTATGGACAAACACTTTGCGGAAACTCCGGCTGAGAAGAACTTGCCGATTCTGCTGGCGTTGATTGGTATCTGGTACAACAATTTCTTTGGCGCAGAAACCGAAGCCATCCTGCCATATGATCAGTATATGCACCGTTTCCCGGCTTACTTCCAGCAGGGCAATATGGAATCCAACGGTAAATATGTTGGCCGTGATGGTAAACCAGTTGATTACCAGACTGGCCCAATTATTTGGGGTGAGCCAGGCACCAATGGTCAGCATGCGTTTTATCAGTTGATCCATCAAGGCACCAAATTGGTTCCTTGTGACTTTATCGCACCGGCTATCAGTCATAATCCACTGAGTGACCATCACGCGAAACTGCTGTCTAACTTCTTTGCACAAACCGAAGCGCTGGCTTTCGGTAAATCACTGGCAGAAGTTGAAGCAGAATTTGCTGCAGCTGGCAAAACACCTGAGCAAGTGGCTCATGTTGCACCATTCAAAGTGTTCGAAGGTAACCGCCCAACCAACTCTATCTTGCTGCGCGAAATCACGCCGTTCAGCTTGGGTGCATTGATTGCGTTGTATGAGCACAAGATCTTCACGCAAGGGGTTATCCTGAATATCTACTCCTTCGACCAATGGGGTGTAGAGCTGGGTAAACAACTGGCGAATCGTATTTTGCCAGAACTGGCAGGTGATGAAAAAGTCACCAGCCATGACAGTTCTACCAATGCGTTGATTAACCGTTTCAAGAGCTGGCGTTAAGCTAACGGGCTAAGCTCTTTGATCCGTGCTTATTAGCCCCTTACTGATGTAAGGGGCTTTTTTTCGGCCCGGATCATTTCACCTACTTTCAATAGGAGTATTTATGGCCAAAAATTCGCGCTCACAGTGGATAGCCAAAAATCTACAGCGTTTACTGAATGTGGGGTTGATTGTATTAGCCGCTATTTTGGTGGTCTTTCTGATAAAAGAAACCTTCCATCTTGGCAAGGTTTTATTCGTCAATAATCAGGATGCGTCTTCTTACATGCTGATTGAAGGGATTGTGATCTACTTTTTGTACTTCGAGTTTATCGCATTGATTGTTAAGTACTTTGAGTCTGGCTATCACTTCCCACTGCGCTATTTTATTTATATCGGGATCACCGCAATTATCCGCTTGATCATTGTCGATCATGAGAATCCAATTGATACGCTGATTTATTCCGGCTCGATATTATTGCTGGTGGTGACTTTGTATTTAGCCAATACCGAAAGATTGAAAAGAGAATAAAAATGGCGGCCATTACGGCCGCCCTAAAGACACAGTACCAGAGGGAAAATACAGCAAGTGAAGCAGCGGCATAAATTTAGATAACTGATAATTCGGATAGAAGGGGAAATGTTCCGTTCGGGTCGTAGTGGCGTAAGCCACCGGAGCGCCCGTAGGAACAGTCACCCCTTTAGCATCAATTTAACCTTTCACTCCACCTGCCGTGAGGCCACCGACCAGCCAGCGTTGCGCCAGTAAGAAGACGGCGGTGATAGGAATGGCTGATAACACGGCGGCAGCGGCAAAATCGCCCCACAGATAGTTTTGCGGGTTCAAGTATTGCTGCATACCCACTGCCAGAGTGTAGCTGTCCACATCGCGCAACAGCAGTGACGCGACCGGGACTTCGGTAATCGCGGCAATAAACGACAGAATAAAGACCACAGCTAAAATCGGTACTGACAGTGGCAACAGCACTAGTCTGAAAGCTTGCCATGGCGTAGCGCCATCCAGAGCGGCGGCTTCTTCCAATGAGTTATCAATGGTTTCGAAATAGCCTTTGATGGTCCAAACATGCAGGGCAATCCCTCCCATATAAGCAAAAATTACGCCGCCGTGGGTATTCAGCCCAATAAACGGCATATATTGCCCGAGGCGGTCGAACAGGGCATATAACGCCACCAGTGACAGCACCGCAGGGAACATCTGGAAAATCAGCATACTTTTCAGCAGGGTGTCTTTGCCGCGAAAACGCATACGGGCAAAGGCGTAAGCACAAGTGGTGGATAGGGTGACAATACCAATGGCGGTAATCACCGCAATTTTGACTGAGTTCCACAGCCATAACATCACCGGGAATGGCGGCGGTGTCACGCTACCATCAGCATGGGTGACACTCATGCCCAGAGCCAGTTTCCAGTGTTCCCAGGAGATTTGATCCGGGATCAGGCTGCCAGTGGCAAAGTTACCGGGCCGCAGTGAAATGGTAATCACCATCAGTAGCGGAAACATAATCAGCGCGATAAAGCACAGCATTAAGAAATGAGTGCCAAATAGACGCAAACGCTGGGATTTAGGTTGAACCATAGCCATCTGCATCTCCTCCTTAGTCAAAATTCATTTTGCTGGCTTTCAAATTCAGTATCGCAAGTGCGCCTACCAGAATGAAAATCAGTGTTGCAATTGCCGCTGCCAGCCCGAAGTCTTGCCCACCTCCACCTTCAAAGGCGACACGATAGGTATAGTTAACCAGCAAATCGGTATATCCCGCAGGGGTACTGGTGCCAATCATATCCGGGCCGCCTCGGGTTAATAACTGAATCAGAACGAAGTTATTAAAGTTAAAGGCAAAACTGGCAATCATGAGCGGGGTCAGCGGCTTAATCAGCAACGGGAAGGTGATACGGAAAAAGTTCTGGAAAGGCCCGGCACCATCCATAGCTGATGCTTCATATAAGTCATCAGGAATGGCTTTCAACAGCCCCATACAGAGGATCATCATGTAGGGATAACCCAGCCAGGTATTCACAATCAAAATCATACTTTTGGCAGTAATTGGGTCACTGAACCATTCGGGTTTGATACCAAATAACTGATTAAGCATCAGGTTAATTTCCCCGAAGCTTTGGTTAAATAACCCTTTGAAGATCAAAATTGAGATAAATGACGGAACCGCGTAAGGCAATATCAGTAGCACGCGATAGATAGCTTTACCTTTCAGGGCATCCCATTGCACCACGCAGGCCAGCACCATACCGACGGCAACGGTCAGGATGACACTCAAGACTGAGAAGAGGATGGTCCAGATAAAGATCGAGATAAAGGGCTTTTGGATACCTTCATCTTGCAGTACCCGCAGGAAGTTTTTCCAGCCGATGGTGATAGTAAAACCGGGGCTGAGTTTTTCATTTTCCCACTGACCGTCAGCATTGATTGCCTGGTAAAAGCCAGTATCAAGGTTTGGTCGATATATCACACCTGTCTGCTGATTTTTGAGTTCTTTACCGTCAGCAGCCAATATGTAAAGCGGGCTGGTTTCGGCGAATTGACGCAGTGAACTCATGCGTAGCTCACCCCCATTGGGCAAGACGGCCACCACGCCACTCAGTGCCTGACGATTTTGGGTAATAATACGCAATGAAGCACGCTCGCCAGTCTGTTCAGCGCTGGCAGGGGCAAGGTGTAGTAACTGTCCATTGATCGCATCAAAGCTGAAAGGCTCGGAAATCAGTACGTTACTATCATCTGGGTTAGTCAGTTGTAAACGCCATTGGTTGTCGCTGGGGTAAAGACCAAAAGTGTAGGTTTTACCGGTTTGGAATTGTCTATCCAGTAATACTGATTGGGCGCGTTCAAAGGTTAATTGGTTAGTACTGCTGTAATTGGTAAAGGCAATAGCAATAGTGCAAATCAAGGGGAACAGAACAAATAGCCCCATCCCTGCTACGCCGGGGTAAACATAGCGCCAGGCATAAGCACGGCGATTAGCAAAAACGTACAGCCCCAGAGTCACCAGAATCAGCGTCACGATGGCAAAAAGATATTCGCCCTGAGAATACATCAACACGATTAAATAGCAGGTGAATAAGCTTAATATGCTGATAATAAGCCACTTAAGCGCATCACTTTGCCACCAGGCGGTTTTCTTTTTACGGCTTTGGTATTCGGTGTGGGATAACTGCATAATGTTCCCTTAAGCTCATTCTATTAGCGACTTCTACGACTGAAAACAGTGTCGGGGCACGGCGAACCGCGCCCCTTTTGCAGGTGAAACAGTTACTTAACGATACGGGCTGCTGCGTCGTTCAATGCAGCTTCCACGGTTTGACGCCCACTGATGGCGTTCAATACCGCACTGCGGGTTGCATACCAGAAGGCGGCCATTTGCGGAATATTTGGCATGATTTCGCCTTTGGTGGCGTTAGCCATAGTTGCCGCAATACGTGGATCTTTTGCCAATTGCTCTTGGAATGATTTCAGTGCAACAGCGCCCAGAGGCTTATCTTTATTGACTTCAGCCAGGCCTTGGTCAGTTATCAGATAGTTTTCCAGGAATTCAGTCGCCAGTTCTTTGTTCGGGCTGGCAGCGTTAATACCGGCAGTCAGAACACCCACGAACGGCTTGGAAGGTTGGCCGTGGAAGGTTGGCAGCAACGTCACACCGTAATTGATTTTGCTCTTATCAATGTTAGACCATGCCCACGGGCCATTGATGGTCATCGCGGTTTCGCCTTTGTTAAAGGCCGCTTCTGCGATGGAGTAATCAGTATCAGCATTGATGTGTTTGTTCTTCACCAGATCGACAATAAATTGCAGGCCGGCTTTAGCACCAGCATTATTCACGCCGACGTTTTTGACATCATAGACGCCGTTTTCAGATTTGAAGGCATAACCGCCGTCAGCGGCGATAAGTGGCCAGGTGAAGTAGGGTTCTTGCAGGTTCCACATGATGGCACTCTTGCCATTCGCACGCAGGGTGGTATCCAGTGCAGGAATCTCTTCCCAGGTCTTCGGTGCTTCTTTGATCAGGTCTTTGTTATAAATCAGAGACAGTGCTTCGACCGCCACTGGGTAACCAATCAGTTTGCCATTAAAGCGCACGGCGTCCCAAGTGAATGGGAACAGTTTGTCCTGGAAAGCTTTAGATGGGTGCAATTCGGCCAGCAAACCAGATTGCGCGTAGCCACCAAAGCGGTCATGTGCCCAGAAGATAATGTCTGGGCCATCACCAGTCGCAGCCACTTGTGGGAATTTTTCTTCCAGTTTATCTGGGTGCTCGATAGTGACTTTGATGCCGGTGTCTTTTTCAAATTTCTTACCGACTTCCGCCAACCCGTTATAACCTTTATCGCCATTAATCCAGATAACCAGTTTACCTTCTTCAATCTTGGCAAAAGCAGAGGAAGAGAGCACCAGTGTGGTTAACGCTGAAAGGGCCAAAACACGTGCGGTCTTACCAATGCCGGATTTTGTGAAGCTGCGAGTCATAATCCAATCCTTTTATCCAATTTTGTGGGTACCGACTTTCTTGTGAGTCATTCATGCATTTATTACAGGGACTAATACATTACGCTGACATATTGAGTCACAACTAGATACAGCATCATCCTCCCCCTCTCTACGCCCCCCAACGAGTTATTGTGATCGACTTAACACTGCAGCCTATTCTGTGGTGTCAGACACAATAATGTAGGTCGAAATTTGCGTGTCAGGTCACGTATTTGTATTTGTGATGGAACTTCTGCTCGCAGTGGTCGTTCCCTCATCCTCCCATCTCCTCCCCCATGAAAAACTTTGTTACGGATGATTACCAAATAGTGCTACTCCCGCATTATCGCCGTCATTGAAAGCGGCACCGTCATTGAAAGCGACGCAGTCATTGAAACAGTGTCAGCACCATTGAAACAGCGTCACCAACCAAATGTGGTTGTTCGGTTAATTATTACCCAGGTAGATCAGGACGTTGCAGCGTTAACCAACGTGCGGCCCTATACTCAGGCCGCGACGTCGTCCGGGGCAACCTTGCTTAGGCATGGCGGTACGGCGCGCAGCAAGAGAGTCATCAGGGGACTGGGAGTAATCGATGGGTCATGCCGGAATTTGCTTCCGCCATTTTTCTTCAGTCAGGTTCATATGAAAAGTTGTTTGCGTAAGCGAAGGAGTAACAGATGGCTAATGTAACGCTGAGCGGCGTTTATAAGGCCTTTGGTGAGGCTGTGATTTCCAAAAATATTAATTTGGAAATCGATGACGGTGAGTTTGTTGTCTTTGTTGGTCCATCCGGGTGCGGAAAGTCAACGCTACTGCGGATGATTGCCGGTCTTGAGGATATTACCTCGGGTGAGTTGTTGATTGGCGGTAAACGGATGAATGAAGTGCCACCGTCAGAGCGCGGTATTGGCATGGTGTTTCAGTCATATGCGCTTTATCCCCATTTATCTGTAGCAGAAAACATGTCTTTCGGCCTGAAGTTGGCCGGTGCGAAGAAAGCAGAAATTAACCAACGGGTGAATCAGGTAGCTGAAGTGCTGCAACTGGCTCACCTGCTGGAACGCCGACCTAAAGCGCTATCAGGTGGTCAGCGTCAGCGTGTGGCCATCGGCCGTACCTTGGTCGCCGAGCCGGATGTCTTCCTGCTTGATGAACCGCTTTCCAACCTGGATGCGGCACTACGAGTGCAGATGCGCATTGAGATATCACGCCTCCATAAGCGCCTGCAACGCACCATGATTTACGTCACCCACGATCAGGTCGAAGCCATGACCTTGGCCGACAAAATTGTGGTGCTGGATGCCGGCAATGTGGCGCAAGTCGGTAAGCCACTGGAACTGTACCACTATCCAGCCAACCGCTTTGTTGCGGGCTTTATCGGCTCGCCAAAAATGAATTTTTTACCGGTTAAAGTGACCGCCGTTGAACCTCATCAAGTGCAGATCGAACTGCCAAATCCTAATGGCCAATTAGTGTGGCTGCCGGTGGAAGGTGAGCGAGTTCATGTCGGTGCAAATATGTCTTTGGGTATCCGCCCGGAACATCTGCTGCCAAGCAGTGCCTCTGAAGTCACGCTGGAAGGTGAAATTCAGGTGGTAGAGCAACTGGGTAATGAGACTCAAATTCACATCCAAATCCCTGCAATACGTCAAAACCTGGTCTACCGCCAGAACGACGTGGTGCTGGTAGAAGAAGGTGCAACATTCGCCATCGGTCTGCCGCCATACCGTTGTCATCTGTTCCGTGAAGATGGCACTGCGTGTAAGCGATTGTACCAAGAACTGGGCGTCTAGTTACCACGACGGTCAGTTTCGGAAAATGTTAAGCACGCATGCCGACAGGCAAATATAACAGGAGATTACTGATGACTACTCTGCGCAAGTTACCGATAGCACTGGCTGTTGCCGCTGGTGTCCTTTCCACTCAAGCTCTGGCTGTTGATTTCCACGGGTATGCGCGTTCCGGTATCGGCTGGACGGGAAGTGGCGGTGAACAGCAATGTTTCAAAGCAACCGGTGCCCAAAGCAAATACCGTCTGGGCAACGAGTGTGAAACTTATGCGGAACTTAAATTAGGCCAGGAATTGTGGAAAGAAGGCGATAAAAGCTTCTACTTAGATACCAACGTCGCCTATTCCGTTTCGCAACGTGATGACTGGGAATCCACCGATCCGGCTTTCCGCGAAGCCAATGTGCAGGGTAAGAATCTGATCGAATCCTTGCCGGGTTCCACCATGTGGGCCGGTAAACGTTTCTATCAACGTCATGACGTTCATATGATTGACTTCTACTACTGGGATATTTCCGGCCCAGGTGCAGGTTTAGAAGCCATTGATCTGGGCTTCGGTAAATTGTCTGTGGCAGCAACTCGTAACTCAGAAGCGGGTGGTTCAAGCGCCTGGATCGACAATCAACGCAAAGATGCCGACAAAACCATCAACGATGTGTATGACATCCGTTTAGCTGGTTTAGAAACTAACCCAGGTGGCTCACTGGAATTCGGTGTGGATTATGGCCGTGCCAACACCCAGGATGGATATGCTTTAGCACCCAATGCTTCTAAAGATGGCGTGATGCTGACCGCAGAACATACTCAAAGCATGATGGGTGGCTTCAACAAATTTGTGGTTCAGTATGCTACTGACTCTATGACTTCATATAACAGCGGCCATTCACAAGGGTCAGCCGTGAATAACAATGGTCACATGCTGCGTATTATCGACCACGGTGCCATCAATCTGGCAGAGAAGTGGGACATGATGTATGTCGCGTTGTATCAGGATACCGACTGGGACAATAACAACGGCACCACGTGGTACAGCGTGGGTGTGCGCCCAATGTACAAATGGACGCCAATCATGAGTACTTTACTGGAAGCGGGCTACGACAATGTTAAATCACAACGTACCGGTGACCGTAACGGCCAATACAAACTGACCCTGGCACAACAATGGCAGGCAGGTGACAGCATCTGGTCTCGTCCGGCAATCCGTGTCTTCGCAACTTATGCTAACTGGGATGAGAAGTGGGGCTATAACGATGTGGCCGGTGCGGACAATGGTCTGGCGCAAAATGGTACCTTTGATACCAATAGCCGTGGCAAGAATAACGAAGTGACTTTCGGCGCGCAATTCGAAGCCTGGTGGTAACAGAAGTGATGCAGCCGTCCTTTGGGGCGGCTGTTCTGTTTGCTGAAATATGACAGAACTAATTGGTTAACTTTGCCGACCTTGCCTGTGCACAGTTAGCGCTGACGCTCAATGTACGAGGGTATAACAATGAAAAAGAATCTGCTGACACTCTGTCTGGTATTGGCTCTGGGGGTCACCGCACCTCTTGCAGCACAAGCCGAATCAACGATTTCTCCTGCGAATGTTTCTATCGCGCCGACTATCAGTACCGCGACATTACAACAATTGCCCTGGCAGCCATTAGTGCCACCGGCGACGCAAGATATTAAATTGACTGCTTCCAGCCCGCAAATCTCGCAAGGAAATGTGGAAGGGGCGGTAGCCGCTTTTGCTTTACCCGCCGATCGTGGATCAATGGAGATCACGCTCAGCAGTTTAGTGACAGACAACCAATTATTTGCTCCGAGCGTATTAGTGTTAGACGAACAAATGCGTCCGGCGGCTTATTATCCTTCCAGCTATTTCACTTATGAAAAAGCGGGCATCATGACCAGCGATCGTTTGCAAGGAGTGATGAAGTTGACTCCGGCGCTGGGACAAAAACAGATCTACCTGCTGGTCTACACCACCCGTGATGATCTGGCTAAAACTACCAAGCTACTGGATCCAGCGAAGGCATATGCTATGGGCGTGGGTAATGCGGTGCCCGATATTCCGGATCCTATTGCCAAACATATCCCAACCGGTAATTTGAGAATTAAAGCCACTGCCGAGCAAGGCATGGGTAATGTGATGATTGGTTTAATACAGTCAACACCGGCATCAGCACCTGTGGTGGTGGGCAGCGCAGCCCAGCCTGCGGCAGTCGCAGCAAAACCGGCAGAGCCAATGCTGAGTGAGACTGAAAACTACTTCAACCAGGCGATTAAAGACGCGGTGAAAGCCGGTGATGTCGATAAGGCGCTGAAATTGTTGAACGAAGCGGAACATTTGGGCTCAACTTCAGCCCGAAAAACCTTTATTGGTAGTGTAAAAGGCAAGGGGTAAATCCCGGCACTGCCGAATATGGCTGGATGATTGGTGCGCCTCGGCGCACCTTTTTTCGTTTAGATCTAATAACAGCTACTGCGCAGGGCCTGCCCTTAAACTATTACCTCTTATTATGCTTTGTTTAGCTGCTCTTCCTCCCTCATTTAGATATTATATCGCTGATATATTCGTCGGTTAATATGCTGTTGTAGCTATGATAATCAGATGCCGCCAGCAGCCCATTCTGCGCTACAATGGCTCCCTATTGACGACTTAGCGGGGGTGGGCTTTTTATCCCCCAGCAGGGAGCAAATTGCATGTCTACCGGCGATGCATCAATTATAAAGCCTATCCAATGGTATGCCATTGAGCAGCCGAACCTACCGGCCGCTATCGCGGATTGGTTGATGGAATTAGGCTCGATGACCCGACGTTTTGAGCAACATTGCCAGCGGGTTCATGTCGAACCACAACGAGAATGCTTTATTACACGTCATGCATTAGGCGAAGATGCTGAACATCTGCCGATAAGTGAGCGCTATTGGCTGCGCGAGATTGTATTGTGTGGTGATAATGAGCCGTGGCTACTGGGGCGTACTATCATCCCCGAAGAAACACTGTCTGGCCCTGATCGGGCGCTGGTGGATTTAGGCACATTACCCCTTGGGCGCTATTTATTTGGTGGCAACAATTTAACCCGGGATTATATTCAAGTAGGGCGGCAAGAGGAGCTTTGGGCGCGCCGTTCGTTACTGCGCCTGTCAGGTAAGCCCCTGTTGTTGACGGAAGTTTTTTTACCCGCCTCGCCGCTATATTCGATTTAAGAGGGGGGAGATTTTGGAGAGTGAGAAATTGAAGGGAAGTGAATTTCAGAGCAAATGGCGGGCTTATTGCCGTTTGATGCGCATCGATAAACCCATTGGCTCATTATTACTGTTGTGGCCGACCCTCTGGGCGTTATGGTTGGCAGGGAAAGGTATTCCCGACACCAAAATATTGATTGTTTTTGTCTTGGGCGTTTTTTTTATGCGCGCGGCTGGGTGTGTCGTCAACGATTATGCTGACCGCCGCATTGACGGTTTTGTGAAACGTACCGCATCACGGCCATTGCCTAGCGGCCTTATCAGTGAGAGAGAAAGCAAAGTCCTGTTTGTCGTCTTGGTATTGCTCTCGTTTGGGTTGGTACTCACGCTCAATAGCATGACCATCTGGCTGTCATTGGCAGCACTGGCATTAGCCTGGATCTATCCCTTTATGAAGCGGGTGACACATCTGCCGCAGGTGGTCTTGGGTGCGGCCTTTGGTTGGTCAATCCCCATGGGTTTTGCCGCCGTGAGCGAAAGCTTACCTTTGGTCTGCTGGTTACTTTTATTGGCTAATATCTGCTGGACGGTGGCTTATGACACCCAATATGCGATGGTTGACCGTGATGACGATCTGAAGATTGGCGTCAAATCTACTGCGATTTTGTTTGGTCAACAGGACAAGCTGATTATTGGTTTGCTGCAACTGGCAACGCTGGTTCTGATGGTGACTATTGGCTGGCTGATGAATCTTGGCGGAGCATTTTATTGGTCAATTCTGCTGGCTGGCGCGTTGTTTGTCCACCAACAGAAAATGATTGCCGGGCGTGAACGTGACCCATGCTTCCGCGCGTTTTTGAATAATAATTATGTGGGATTGGTGTTGTTTCTCGGCATTTTCATCAGTTATCTATAAAAAAATGGCCAGATGATGAATCCGGCCATTTTGTTTTTGCTTAACAGAGCGAAGAGTTAGTTTTCTTCTTTATCCTCTGCCTCAGGTTCTGGCAGCAGGTTATTGGTTTCTGCCGGCATACTGACACTTTCAATCGTCAGCTTCACTTCCGGTGTCATCAAGGCGCTCAGCATATTGTAAACTTCCAGCGTATGTTCTTGAATTGCATCACCGCTGTCACTGATATAACCCTCTTCGCGCAATGTGCCCACCAAGGTTGAGAACACGGCTTTATCGAAGAATTCTGGTGCGTTAATCCCATGCAGCACAGACAAGCGCTGTGCCATAATGCGGCTCTCTTTCTCCAGCGCACCCCGATTGATACTTGGGTTCGCACTCAGTAATGACAGAGTAATCGCATAACGTTGCAGTGTTTCTCGCACACCCGCCGCCAGTAATTGCAGTGGGCGAATACGGGCTGGGTTCAGCACCAACTCGCTCCCTTTGTCGCAAATCAACTGCTGGCGCGCCAGTTCATCAATCAGCGTATCCAGGGTCTGTGGCAGTTGCTCTTTGCTGTAATGCAGGAATAATTCAGCTTTTAACATCGGGTAGATCATGCTGATTTGGCGTAACAACTCGGCACGGGTAATGCGTCGTTGGTACATGACCATGCTGGCAATCAGCGATGGCAGGATCAACAAGTGCTGGATGTTATTGCGATAGTAGGTCATCAGCACGGCTTGTTCCCGTGGCAGGATGATAATGTCACCAATATTGTCTTTTTCCACCTCGAACTTATTCATATTCAAGGCGTGATTAAGTAACTCTTCCGGTGTTTTATCCGGCACGGTGACATCTTTCGCATAAGGCACATTGCGCATCAGTTGCAGGTAGCAATCTAGTTGCTCAAGTAACTGCTCGCGGGTGAGTGAACGCTGACGTGAAGCTAACAATGCGGTAGAACACAAGTTCATGGCATTGGCTGCTGCCGCATTGTTAATTCGGACCATAATCTTACCGGCCAAATCATTTACCGCCGGCGTCAGCCAGCTTGGGCGCTGTGCTTCAATAGGATCGATAGCATCACGCCATTGCGGCACATTGGTATTCAGATAGGTGGTCAACGGTATTGGCTCACCAAAGTTGACGTAGCCTTGGCCGAGATTGCGCAGCTTGCGTAAGCCCCGCAACATCTGCAACAGGCTTTCTTTCTCTTTAGTCGCACCACGTAGCTCTTTGGCGTAAGTACCCACTTCCATCACATGCTCGTAACCGATGTAAATCGGCACCAAGGTGATTGGGCGTGAACCGCCGCGCAGCATAGCCTGTATGGTCATCGACAATGTGCCGGTTTTGGGCTCCAGCAGACGGCCGGTACGTGAGCGCCCACCTTCAACAAAGTATTCCACTGAGTAGCCACGAGTGAACAACTCACCCAGATATTCACGGAACACGGTGGAATAGAGCTTGTTGCCTTTAAAGGTACGGCGGATAAAGAACGCACCTAAGCGGCGGAAGATCGGGCCAGCAGGCCAGAAATTAAGGTTGATACCGGCAGCAATATGCGGCGGCACCAGCCCCTGGTGATAAAGGACATAGGAAAGCAGTAGGTAATCCATGTGGCTGCGGTGGCAAGGCACATAGACGATTTCATGGCCATCTTGCGCTAACTGCCGTACACGTTCTGCATTATGGACGTTAATCCCCTGATACAAGCGGTTCCACGTCCAGCTCAAAACCCGATCCGACAGACGCACGGCTTCATAAGAGAAGTCAGCAGCAATTTCTTCCATCAGCGTAATGGCGTTTTGCTGTGCTTTCTCATGGGAGATTTTCTTGGTGCGAGCTTCATCAGCGACCGCTTTTTCAATCGCTTTGGAGGTTAACAGCTTTTTGAATAGGTCTTGACGCGCCGGTAGGCTCGGGCCAACCGCAGCTAAACGCTGACGCGAGAAGTGCATCCGCGCTACGCGTGCCAGCTTGTGGGCAATCGTTTTATCTGTACCATGCTCACTGGCCATCCGGCGCAGTGAAACCGTGGTCGAGAAACGCACAAAGCTATCGCGGCCCAGCCACAATACTGCAAAGAATTTCTGCACACCGTTCAGTACGCGTAAATGTGGCGTACCGTGGCCTTCACGGCCTGGAGAGCGGCCAAACATCACCGACACCGGCAGCATTTGAATATCCAGCTCCGGATTATTGCGATGCAGATCGAGATAATCGTGGAATATTTTTACCGATTCCTGCTTCGGGGCGTAGTAGCGAAACACCCTTGGGCCGTTATCGATAAAGACATGGCTGGGAAGCTGCACGCCATCGATTTCCAATGGAATCAACGGGTCGGGCAGATCCTGTGCCTGACACTGCGCTCGCAAAGTCAGTAAATCAGCCTTAGAATTGTAAGGCAAAACGTACAGAATAGGACGAGACGGGTCTAACCCTAACTCAGTCACAGGATCTGCCGGAATAACCTTGCTTTTTACCAACAATTTAAGTGGTAAATTCAATAACTTATAATATATTTTACGCCAACCTGACATAACTACATGAAGCCTCTTGTTAGCAATTCGTCGCAAGGATACCAGAAACTGGTTTTGAGATCTGTGGTGATGAGACAACAGAAAGCGGCAAAAATCATCATTAACTTAAGATAAAGGCAATAAAAATGGCAAATCAGTCAACAGGATTAACCCGAATCTATAAAGCCGCTGGTTATTCTGTGAAAGGTTTAACCGCAGCCTGGAAAAATGAAGCCGCGTTTCGTCAGGAAGCAGTGGCTGCCATACTCGCTATAATACTGGCCTTCTGGCTAGATGTAGATGCCACAGCACGCATTTTATTGATCGCGAGTGTGGTGCTAGTCATCATTGTTGAAGTCATCAATAGTGCTATTGAAGCGGTGGTGGACCGCATCGGCAGTGAACTCCATGAACTATCAGGTCGTGCCAAAGATATGGGATCTGCTGCCGTGTTTCTGGCTATTTTGTTAGCGCTATTTATATGGGTAACAGTGCTTTGGCAACATGTCGGCTAAGAATGCGATAAACCACGCTGTGGATGTAAACAGTGATTAATCCCTGTTTTTATTCACTCTTTGGTTCCCAACACCCGCTTACCTGTATATACTCACAGCAAGACTGTATAAACAAACAGGGGGCGGAATGAAAGCACTTACTACCAGACAGCAAGAGGTTTATGACCTTGTGCGCGATCACCTAGCGCAAACAGGTATGCCACCGACCCGAGCCGAAATTGCGCAGCGTCTGGGGTTTCGCTCTCCTAACGCCGCTGAAGAGCATTTAAAAGCACTGGCCCGTAAGGGCGTTATCGAGATTGTCTCCGGCGCTTCTCGCGGTATCCGTCTATTGATGGAAGAAGAAGATGGTTTACCACTGATTGGCCGGGTTGCAGCAGGGGAGCCACTGTTAGCGCAGCAGCATATTGAGGGGCACTATAAAGTTGATCCCTCCATGTTTAAGCCGAGTGCGGATTTCCTGTTGCGGGTAAATGGAATGTCGATGAGAGATATCGGTATTCTGGACGGCGACTTGCTGGCAGTACATAAAACTCAAGATGTGCGTAATGGGCAAGTGGTTGTTGCGCGCATTGACGATGAAGTAACGGTAAAACGCTTGAAAAAACAAGGTAATATCGTACAACTTCTGCCAGAAAATAGTGAGTTTCAGCCGATTGTGGTCGATCTGCGTGAACAAAGTTTCACTATTGAAGGTCTAGCCGTTGGTGTCATCCGTAATGGTGACTGGATCTGATTTTCGCGTTTATTTATATACCCTTCAGTAAGAAGGGTATATAAAGAATTTTACTCCTTTCATATTTAATTCAATCTAGTTTGAGAACATTCCGATAATAAGTTATTACTTGCTGTTTTAACTGAATATTACGAGGTTTTTCTTTCTATTTATTTCTCAACTTACAGTGATTAATATTAATCTGACTTTAATTATCAGTATCCTCTGCTACAGTTATTCATACGGTAAGCGAAGCAACAATGTTTAATTTAAATTATTTACCGTATTGAATTAAATAAACTGACTAATCCCAAGGTAACGGAGATATTATGAATAAAGATCAAGCCGACGGTAACTGGAAGCAGTTTAAAGGTAAAGTGAAAGAGAAATGGGGCAAGCTAACCGATGATGACCTGACAGTCATTGAAGGTAAGCGTGACCAACTAGTGGGTAAAATCCAGGAGAAATACGGCTATCAGAAAGAGCAGGCCGAGAAAGAAGTTAAGGCCTGGGAAGATCACAGCAAATATCGCTGGTAGTCGCGTTAAACGGAATTAAACTGATATCGATATAAATAAATCGGGTCTCTGGTATCCATAGAGTACTTATTTATTAAATAACCTTTGGTTTTTATATTATTCACACTAAAATTTATTGGTGATTTTAATTATTAATAATATTCTATAGGTATCCTATTTATATCGAATTGACACAAGGAAGTGTCTTGTTTTATTTAAAACCCTATTTATTTTCTATGGTTATTATTCCACTCATATTTATCCTGTCGCCTATCTGGCGACAGTCTGCTTTTACCGTCAGGGACTATTTCTTTTTAGTCACAATAGAATGGTCATGATCACAATGATCATGGCTTTCGCATGCTTCGATTTCCCCACATTCAGCACATAAACCATGAGCTTCAACCACAGTATGGCGCAGGGTAAAGCCAGACTGTTTTGCTAACTGTGCCAGAGCTTCTTCGATACCAACAGTTGTCCGTTCAGTCACTATCTTGCAGCGATCGCAGATAAATAATGCCGAAGTATGAGTTGGCTCTTCAAAATGATGGCACAGCACATAGCTATTTGCTGACTCAACACGGTGAATAAACCCCTGCTCAAGCAAGAAATCCAATGCACGATAGACTGTTGGCGGTTTAGCTTGTGGTTCAGAAACACGCAGTAAATCCAACAGGTCATAAGCACTGATCGCACCAGGTTGTTGCGCCATCAAACGTAAGACTTCAAGACGTTGCGGTGTCAGCCGGACGTTTCGTTGTTGGCACAGGCTTTCAGCCTGAGCAAGCAGCTTTTCCTGATTGATAGGGTTCATCATGTACATCCCGCAGCATTTGAATGGTATCGATTTTATCATATTTACAGCTAATCGCCGATAGATGAAAAAAATGGGATGTCGTGGAGTGTCACAACTTTAGCAAGTTGCAGCAGCTAGCCGCGGATTGCCATATGTTGAGCTACAACTATCACTCAGGCAGCCATCATAAAGTTCTATGGTATAATCACAGATTCCTTCCCATTGTTTGGTTTGCTCAATGGGTAATTGATGCAGTCATAACCGATGAAACTACAGTAAATGTACCAAGCTCAGACTTTTTCCAGCACTCAGGCCGATAAGCCACATTACCCCCTCCAGCGTTTCTCCGTCGCGCCGATGCTCGACTGGACAGATCGCCATTGCCGCTATTTTCATCGCTTGTTGACTAAACAGACTTTGTTGTATACCGAAATGGTTACAACAGGTGCGATTATTCATGGCAAAGCTGACTATTTGGCCTATAGCGAGCAAGACCATCCCGTCGCATTACAACTGGGTGGCAGTGATCCGCAGGCATTAGCCCATTGTGCCAAGCTGGCTGAGCTTCGCGGATACAATGAAATAAACCTGAATGTCGGTTGCCCGTCTGACCGAGTGCAAAACGGCCGTTTTGGCGCTTGCTTGATGGCTGAGGCTAGTTTGGTCGCTGATTGCATAAAAGCCATGCGTGATGTGGTTTCTATTCCAGTGACGGTGAAAACTCGCATCGGGATTGATGAGCTGGATAGTTATGAGTTCTTGTGTGAATTTGTGCAAACTGTCGCGGAGCGTGGTGAGTGCGATATATTCACCATTCATGCCCGTAAAGCCTGGCTCTCAGGATTGAGTCCGAAAGAGAACCGTGAAGTACCGCCACTGGATTATGAGCGGGTTTATCAGCTTAAACGTGATTTCCCTGCACTGACCATCGCCATTAATGGTGGTGTGAAAACACTGGCTGAAGCCAAAGAGCATCTTAAACATGTTGATGGGGTGATGATGGGGCGCGAAGCTTATCAAAACCCCAGTATATTGACGCAAGTGGATCGTGAACTTTTTGACCCAAATGCGCCGGTGGTCGATAGCGTTAAAGCTATTGAAGCTCTGTTTCCTTATATCGAGCAAGAACTGTCACGTGGTGCTTATTTAGGGCATATCACTCGTCATATTCTGGGTATTTTCCAAGGGATCCCTGGCGCGCGTCAGTGGCGGCGTCATCTGAGTGAAAATGCACATAAGCCTGGAGCTGATGTTTTCGTGGTCGAACAGGCGCTGGCTCTGGTGACTCGCCCACAGCACAGTTCGTAAGAAAAGTGACTATAAGTTAGTGAAATTGACCATGCCTGCCTGTTTCTTTGGCAGGCTTATTTTTATCTAAAATAATAAAATTCAATAAGTTACCTGTTTTCTCTGGATTGGCACGTTTCTTGTAATACTCCTTATAAAATCCCCGACCTGATTGTTGTATTTAATAAAGTGATTGTGGGAAATAAACCGTTATTTAGGAGCCAGCCATGTTTGAAATTTTCTTTGTTATCGGCTTTTTTATCATGCTGATGGTGACCGGTATTTCTTTACTGGGTATCTTTGCAGCTCTCTTGGTTGCGGCGGCCTTTATGATGTTGGGTGGGTTATTTGTCATGATGATTAAGCTACTACCTTGGCTGATCCTGGCCGTTGTGGTGGTCTGGATATGGCGTTCGATGCAGAAACCCACTGTAAGGCGTTACTAAAATTTCGCTTTCTTGCGGCGGAGATCACAGCCTGAAAGATTAGTAGGATAAATCTGGGGGAAAACGTATTTTTTCTCAAACGAGCTTGCTAGGATGCAATCCGATACAGTTTGGTATCACATTTTCATCCCTGACAGAGCTAACAATAGCTGTATAAACGGCACTCAGTTCTGGCAGTCTACCCTGTAGTACCCCTACGTTTGCATTAAAGAAAGCAGTGTAGCCAGGGCTTCTAGTTGTTAGAGGCCCTGGTTATTACTTTTATAGTGTAAGGTGAATGAATAAATACTAAGTATCTAAAATATTAAATAAAGCCACATCAGAAGTGAAATCGGTAGTATCAAATATTAGCGAAAAATCGATTGTAGTTAGCAATGATATAAACTATTTGAGCGACAAATGCTTCTTTGATAACTTTCTTGTCTTCTTGACCATTGCATTTCTTTTTTATATCAAAGAAGCTTTGTTGCATTAATTGAACGGTGACATCAGTAGACTTTTGAAATGCAGATAAACTATTGTTTTCACCCAATTCACTGAGTAATAAATCAAACCTTTCATCAGCAAAGTCTCGTAGTATCTGGAGTTCTTCATTGTTAATTCTATTATCACAATAAAATTCGTTCAGTAGTGTTTTTATATCTCTATTGATTTCTGCATCATGCATAATTAAAACCTCAATGTATGTAATGAAATTATGTTACTTAACGATTACAAACTGAGGATATATAGATAATCCAGGGAGGACAATCAGGATACACAGGTTAATGGTCTAAAAGTAATAGTAAATAAGTTTTTTAATAAACTATCATTGTAAATAATGGATAGTCATATTTAACTATCCATTATTGGCGAAAGTTTTTAATTAAGGAACATTAATTACGGAATAAGCAGGCTTGAGCCGGTTGTCTGACGACTTTCTAATATTTCATGAGCACGGCGGGCATCACTTAGCGGGAATTGCTGAGCTTTGGCTACATCCACATTAATTGCACCACTGATAATCAGTGAGAACAGTTCGTGGCTGGCGCTTTCCAGCTCTTGCCGGTTAGTGACATAAACATTAAGAGATGGGCGGGTCACATACAGCGCGCCTTTTTGGTTGAGTATAGCAAGGTCTACCCCTGTCACCGGGCCAGAGGCATTACCAAAGCTGACCATTAAGCCTCTGCGTTTAAGGCTACTAAGTGAGTCTAGCCAGGTGCTTTTGCCCACCGAGTCATATACCACATCCACTTTTTCGCCATTCGTCAGTTCAGCTACGCGTTCGGCGATATTTTCTGTACGGTAGTTGATGGTAGCCCACGCCCCGTTGGCTTTAGCCAATTCTGCTTTTTCATCAGAACCGACTGTGCCAATTAACCTGGCACCCAGCGCTTTTGCCCATTGGCAGGCAATTAACCCGACACCACCCGCTGCCGCATGGAATAAGAACACCTGGCCGGGTTTGATTTCATAAGTTTGGCGCAATAAATATTGAACAGTCAGCCCTTTAAGGAAGGAAGCAGCGGCTTGTTCAAAAGAGATTTGTTCTGGAAGCAGGGCAACTTTCTCCGCAGCAACATTATGTACTTCACTGTAAGCACCGAGAGTTGACTGAGCATAAACTACCCGATCACCCACTTTTAGCGAGTTAACCGCCGTACCTACTTTTGTCACGATCCCAGCGGCTTCTGTTCCCAGCCCACTCGGGAAGTGTGGCGGTGCGTAAAGGCCGCTACGCACATAGGTATCAATATAGTTAATTCCGATAGCTTTGTTTTCTACCTGAACTTCATGCGCCGCGGGGTTCGCCGGGGTGAAATCGAGATATTGCAATACTTCCGGCCCACCCGTGGTGCTAAATTGAATATGCTTTGCCATGTTAGCTCCTTTACGATAGATATTTTTTACCCTACAGGGTTCTACACGAGGAGCCAAGATCTTGCTAATACCGATAAGTAATAGGGAATTCATAATTACCCTTCGGGTATCATCGCGTATACTAAGCGGCACTATTTTCCTATCGCAACCATTATCCTATCGCAAGAGGTAAAGAACACTTTTCATGGCAGCAAAAAAACCAACCAACAATATGACAGAGCCACGCGATCGCCAGATGGAAGGGCTGAAACTCCCGCCTCATTCTCTGGAGGCAGAGCAGTCCGTGTTGGGCGGTTTGATGCTGGACAACGAGCGCTGGGATAATGTCTCTGAGCGCGTAGCCAGCAAGGACTTTTTCAGCCGCCCACATCGCCGAATCTTTACTGAAATGCAGCGTTTGCTGGAAAACAGCAAGCCAATCGATTTGATCACGCTTTCTGAGTCACTGGAGCAAAAGGGTGATTTGGAGTCGGTAGGCGGTTTCGCCTATCTGGCAGAGTTATCAAAAAACACACCAAGTGCAGCGAATATCGGCGCTTATGCTGACATCGTTCGCGAACGTGCAGTTGTACGTGAAATGATCTCGGTCGCGAATGAGATCGCCGATGCCGGTTATGATCCGCAAGGGCGTAGCAGTGAAGATCTGTTGGATCTGGCCGAATCGAAGGTGTTCCAGATTGCCGAAAGCCGTGCCAATAAAGATGAAGGGCCGAAAAGTGTCGATCAGATCCTCGAAGCCACGGTGGCGCGTATTGAGCAGCTCTATCAGCGGCCACATGATGGCGTTACCGGGGTTTCAACCGGTTTTACCGATTTGGATAAGAAAACAGCTGGCTTGCAGAAGTCAGATTTGATTATTGTCGCCGCGCGCCCGTCGATGGGAAAAACCACCTTTGCGATGAACCTGTGCGAAAACGCCGCGATGATGCAGGAAAAGCCAGTATTGATCTTCAGTCTGGAGATGCCAGGCGATCAGATCATGATGCGTATGTTGGCGTCATTGTCCCATGTTGATCAGACGCGTATCCGTACCGGTCAGCTCGATGATGAGGATTGGGCACGGATTTCGAGCACCATGGGCATATTGATGGAAAAGCGCAATATGTACATTGATGACTCCTCCGGCCTGACTCCGACAGAAGTGCGCTCCCGTGCGCGACGTATTTTCCGCGAACATGGTGGGTTGAGCCTGATTATGATCGACTACCTGCAATTGATGCGGGTACCGTCGCTTTCGGATAACCGTACCTTGGAAATTGCCGAAATCTCACGTTCCCTGAAAGCATTGGCAAAAGAGCTACAAGTGCCGGTGGTGGCACTTTCTCAGCTTAACCGTAGCTTGGAGCAACGTGCGGATAAACGACCCGTCAACTCCGACTTACGTGAATCAGGTTCAATCGAGCAGGATGCCGACTTAATCATGTTTATTTATCGTGATGAGGTGTATCACGAAAACAGTGATGAGAAAGGGATTGCGCAGATTATTTTGGGTAAACAGCGTAACGGCCCGATCGGTTCTGTTCGACTGAAGTTTAATGGTCAATGGTCGCGCTTTGATAACTACGCAGGCCCGCAATACGATGATGAGTAGTGAATAATATCAATAATTAAGGATAAGAAATGAAAGCGGCAACAGCAGTAATCGACCGCCGCGCTCTGCGACATAACTTGCAACAGGTACGGCGTATAGCGCCGCAAAGCCGCCTGATTGCTGTTGTGAAAGCAAACGCTTATGGCCACGGGTTATTAGAAACAGCGCATACTTTGCAGGATGCAGATTGCTACGGTGTAGCACGGATCGGTGAAGCATTGATGCTCCGATCCGGTGGGATCGTGAAACCGATTTTGTTGTTGGAAGGATTCTTTGCGGCAGAAGATCTCCCTATTCTAGCGGCTAATTGCATTGAAACTGCGGTACATAGCATTGAACAATTGGAAGCGCTGGAAGTTGCCGAGCTCTCTGCTCCTATCCATGTTTGGATGAAGCTGGATACTGGCATGCACCGTTTGGGGGTGCGCCCAGAACACGCCGAGGCGTTCTATCAGCGCTTAAGCGCGTGTAAGAATGTTATTCAGCCAGTCAATATCATGAGCCACTTTAGCCGGGCGGATGAGCCGCAAGTGGATACCACTCGCCAGCAACTGGACTGTTTTGATACTTTCGTCGCCAATAAGCTTGGCAAGCAATCTATCGCGGCATCTGGTGGCATTTTGCTGTGGCCAGAAGCGCACCGTGATTGGGTTCGCCCGGGAATCATACTGTATGGGGTTTCACCAATGGATGAGCCTTATGCCAGTCATTTCGAACTAAAACCCGCGATGGCATTGAAATCCAGCCTGATTGCGGTGCGTGAGCATAAAGCCGGTGAACCTGTTGGTTATGGCGGTACTTGGGTGAGTGAGCGCGATACCTGCCTGGGTGTGGTGGCGATCGGCTACGGCGATGGTTATCCGCGCAGCGCCCCTTCAGGCACCCCGATGTGGCTAAATGGCCGCGAGGTTGGCATTGTGGGCCGGGTTTCAATGGATATGATTTCTGTTGATCTCGGGCCAAATGCGACAGATAAAGTGGGCGACGAGGTATTGCTGTGGGGAGCTGAATTGCCGGTTGAAAAAATTGCAGCGTGCACAGGTATCAGCGCCTACGAATTGATTACTAAGCTGACCTCCCGCGTCGCGATGGAATATTTAGGGGAATAAGGTAAGCTGCCTAATCAAGGTATAAACAATTATTATTTAATTCAGGAGAGCAGCGCCGTGTTCCAAAATGTTGACGCCTACGCAGGTGACCCGATCCTGTCGCTGATGGAAAGTTTTAAAGCCGATAACCGTGCTCATAAAGTGAATTTGAGTATCGGGCTTTATTACAATGAACTGGGTGAAATTCCGCTGATGCAAGCGGTTCAAGTTGCTGAATCACAATTGAATGTTCAGCCACATGGAACACCGGTCTATTTGCCAATGGAAGGTCTACACTCCTATCGTACTGCTATCCAGCAGCTATTATTTGGTGCAGATCATCCGATGTTGGTACAGCAGCGAGTGGCGACAATTCAAACCGTGGGTGGATCCGGCGCATTAAAAGTCGGTGCTGATTTCCTGAATCATTATTTCCCTGATTCTCAGGTCTGGGTCAGTGATCCTACTTGGGAAAACCACGTTGCTATCTTTAGCGGTGCAGGTTTTAAGGTAAATACCTACCCGTATTTTGATAACGATAAGCTGGGCGTGAAGTTTGATCAAATGCTGGCCGCACTGCAGCAATTACCCGCCAAAAGTATTGTGTTATTGCATCCTTGCTGCCATAACCCGACGGGATCGGATCTCACTAATGCACAATGGGATCAAGTGATTGAAGTGGCTAAAAGCCGGGATCTGATCCCCTTCCTGGATATCGCTTATCAAGGTTTTGGTGCCGGGCTGAATGAAGATGCTTATGCTATCCGCGCGATGGCAGCAGCTGAGTTACCCTGTTTGATCAGTAACTCTTTCTCTAAAATCTTCTCTTTGTATAACGAGCGAGTCGGCGGCTTGTCTGTGGTGTGTGAGAGTGAAGAAGTTGCGGGCCGTGTATTAGGGCAACTGAAAGCCACCGTTCGCCGTAACTATTCCAGCCCACCAAACTTTGGTGCGCAAGTGGTTTCCAAAGTGCTGCATGACAGCGAATTGCGCGCGCAATGGCAGGCTGAAGTGGAGCAAATGCGCCTGCGTATTATTGAAATGCGCAGCACGTTGGTTGAAGCCTTGAAAGCCTCATTACCCAATCGCAATTTTGGCTACTTGCTGCAACAGCGCGGGATGTTCAGCTACACCGGTTTTAGCGCAGCACAGGTGGATCGCCTGCGTGAAGAGTTTGGTGTGTATCTGATTGCCAGTGGCAGGATGTGTATGGCGGGCGTCAATCACAGTAATGTTCAGCGTGTTGCGGCAGCTTTTGCGGCAGTGCAGTAATCAAATATCCACGTGATTTACAGTAAGGCGATAGCAATATCGCCTTTTTTGTTTATTTTTTTCGCCACCTTTCCGTGAGTTACCTTTATCTTCTACTTGTTTAGTCCAAGACCGATGGCTGTAAATCGATTAAAGAATATACTAATTGATGTGGTTGATACATGCCAAACGATCATTCATTGCTCACAGTAAATCTGTTGTCAAAGGTGCAAACTGATGCTTCAGCATGTGTAACTGTTCAATGAAGCCTTTATGGAATAAATAGCTTATGAGGCCGTTTCGCGAGACGGTACCGGCCCATTACAGGAGATATCCACATGAATAATTCAGCATTACTGGAATACTGCATGTCCAAACCTGGGGCAGAGCAGAGCGACCATGAGAAGTGGCAGGCGAATCAGATTAAAGTAGCAGATGTGATGTTTGCTATGGTAGGCGAGACGGCAGGACGCCCCTCTATCTCATTGAAAACCAGCCCTGAATTGGCAGAAAGCCTGAGAGAGCAACATCCGGAGATCGTGCCGAGTGAACACTTGAACAAAGCGCACTGGAACACGGTGTTTCTGGATGGCAAATTACCAAACTCACAGTTCTATTCGCTAATAGACCGCTCTTATCAATTGGTTTTACAGGGATTGCCCGAACATCGGCGGCAAGAGTTAGTTGTCTGAAGGTTAAAATAGCACTCCAGGACAACTGACTGATTGCCCCGGAGCGCTCATTTAATGGCTACTTACGCTGCAACATAGGTTTGAGGAATCGGGCCGTATGTGATGCTGCGCATTCTGCGACGGTCTCTGGCGTGCCGGAAACCAAAATCTCGCCGCCGCCACTGCCGCCCTCTGGCCCCAGATCAACAATCCAGTCTGCGGTTTTAATCACATCCAGATTATGCTCAATGACCACAATGGTATTGCCCTGATCCCGCAACTGATGTAATACCGCCAATAGCTGCTGAATATCAGCAAAGTGTAAGCCAGTAGTCGGCTCGTCCAGAATATAGAGTGTCTGGCCAGTGCCGCGTTTTGACAGTTCGCGCGACAGTTTGACGCGCTGTGCTTCCCCGCCCGATAGGGTAGTTGCCGACTGGCCCAGACAAATATACGACAGGCCAACATCCATCAAGGTTTGCAGCTTACGCGCCAATGCCGGAACAGCATCAAAGAACTCACGTGCTTCTTCGATAGTCATCGCCAACACTTCGTGAATACTCTTACCTTTGTATTTCACTTCCAGCGTTTCGCGGTTATAGCGCTTGCCTTTACATTGGTCGCAAGGCACGTAAATGTCAGGCAGGAAGTGCATTTCAACTTTAATCACCCCATCACCCTGACAGGCTTCACAGCGGCCGCCTTTCACGTTAAAACTGAAACGACCTGGCGTGTAGCCGCGGGCGCGTGACTCAGGTACTCCCGCAAATAGTTCACGAATAGGGGTAAAGATACCGGTATAGGTTGCCGGGTTAGAGCGCGGTGTGCGGCCAATTGGGCTTTGGTCGATATCGATAACTTTATCGAAATGCTCCAGCCCTTGAATATCACGATACGGAGCCGGTTCATTACTGGTTGCCCCGTTCAACTGGCGCTGTGCAATGCAATATAAAGTATCGTTGATTAGCGTCGATTTACCTGAGCCAGAAACACCGGTAATGCAGCTAAATAACCCAACGGGCAGCGTGAGAGTGACATCTTTCAGGTTGTTACCGCTGGCACCAATCAACTTCAACACTTTGCTCGGGTCACCTGCCACGCGTTGAGCTGGAATGGCAATTTCCCGCTTACCGCTGAGGAACTGGCCAGTGAGTGATTCGGGGGCTGCCATAATGTCATCAACAGTCCCTTCTGCAACCACTTCACCACCATGCACACCAGCACCAGGGCCGATATCAATCACATGGTCGGCGGCACGAATCGCATCTTCATCATGCTCCACCACAATCACGGTATTCCCCAGATTGCGCAGATGAATCAGTGTTTCGAGCAAACGTTCATTATCGCGCTGATGCAAACCGATGGACGGCTCATCAAGCACATACATCACACCCACTAAACCGGCACCAATCTGGCTGGCCAGACGAATACGCTGCGCTTCACCACCGGAGAGGGTTTCCGCAGAGCGGGACAGTGACAGGTAATTCAGCCCGACGTTAACCAGGAACTTCAGTCGGTCGCCAATTTCTTTTAGTACTTTCTCGGCAATCTGCGCCCGCTGGCCGCTGAGTTTCATATTCTGGAAGAAGCTCAGCGCATGACCGATGCTCAGTTCTGAGATTTCCGGCAATGTGGTGTTTTCGACAAAGACATAACGTGCTTCACGGCGTAGGCGTGTGCCATGACATGAAGTACAGGAGCGATTACTGATGAATTTAGCCAGCTCTTCGCGCACCGCACTGGATTCCGTCTCTTTATAACGGCGCTCCATATTGTGCAGCACACCTTCAAATGGATGGCGGCGTACCGTGGTATCACCACGGTCGTTAATGTATTTGAATTCAATGGTATCTTTGCCAGATCCATACAGCACGGCTTTCTGGATGGTGGTATCCAATGAGTTAAACGGTGCTTCTATATCAAACTTATAATGATCAGCCAGTGACCGTAGCATTTGGAAGTAATAGAAGTTGCGGCGATCCCAACCTCGAATTGCGCCCCCAGCCAGTGACAGCTCAGGGTTTTGGAGCACACGGTCTGGATCAAAGAACTGCTGTACACCCAGACCATCACAGGTTGGGCAAGCACCGGCCGGGTTGTTAAAGGAGAACAGACGCGGCTCCAACTCGCTCATGCTATAGCCGCAAATTGGGCAGGCAAAGTTAGCGGAGAACAGCAGTTCTTCGGCGTGAGGATCGTCCATATCGGCAACTACGGCAGTACCACCGGAAAGTTCCAATGCGGTTTCAAATGATTCAGCCAGACGCTGAGCCAGATCTTCGCGCACTTTAAAACGATCGACCACCACTTCAATGGTATGTTTCTTTTGCAGTTCTAATTTGGGTGGATCAGACAGATCGCAAACCTCGCCATCGATCCGCGCCCGGATATAGCCCTGCATCGCCAAATTTTCCAGTGTCTTGGTATGTTCGCCTTTGCGATCTTTTACCACTGGCGCCAGTAGCATCAGGCGGCGGCCTTCTGGCTGGCTGATGACGTTATCCACCATCTGGCTGACTGTTTGCGCGGCAAGCGGTACATCATGATCCGGACAGCGCGGCTCGCCGACGCGGGCGAACAGTAAACGCAGGTAATCATGAATTTCAGTGATAGTGCCCACGGTAGAACGCGGGTTATGGGAGGTCGATTTTTGCTCGATGGAGATGGCCGGAGAGAGACCTTCAATATGGTCGACATCCGGTTTTTCCATCAGCGATAGAAATTGGCGCGCATAGGCGGAGAGAGACTCAACATAGCGGCGTTGGCCCTCGGCATACAGGGTATCAAAAGCCAGTG